>JAITSD010000102.1 GCA_031288055.1 Candidatus Opitulatrix roisinitermitis
TTTACCAGCCTTTCCAGCTTTTCTAATAATTTGTTCACCAATATATTTAATACCTTTACCTTTATATGGTTCTGGCGGACGCAGTTTTCTAATATTAGCACTGACCTCACCGACCAATTGTTTAGAAATACCCGAAATAGTAAATTGATTATTTTCACCCACAGTAAAAGTGATACCCTCAGGTGCCTCGACATTTACCGGATGCGAAAAGCCTAAAACAAATTCTAATGAATTGCCTTTTAAATTAACCCTGTAACCTGTACCAACAATTTCTAAAGTTTTTTGATAACCGTCTATAACACCAACTATCATATTATTTATTAAAGTTCTAACTAAGCCATGAAGCGAACGAGCTTGTCTTTCATCATCAACTGGAATGATGGATAATTGACCATCATTTTGCTCCACTTTAATACCTTGAGGTATAACTTCAGACAATTGACCTTTAGGTCCTTTAATGAAAACTTGATTATTCTCAATTTTAATTTCTATACCATCTGGTAATTTTATCGGTACTTTGCCAATTCTTGAAACCATAATTTTACCAAATATGGGCAACTATTTCTCCGCCCACACCTTTCGTTTGTGCCTGTCTATCTGTCATAATCCCTGATGAAGTTGATAAAATAGCAATTCCTAGACCACCAAAAACTCTTGGTAAATTAGTAGTTTTAGCATATTTTCGAAGGCCTGGTTTAGATATTCGTCTAACTCCATGAATAGCTGGACTATTATCATCAGTATATTTTAAAATAATAGTAATATCTTTGCCCACTACAGCGACTTCTTCCTTAAAATCTACTATATAACCCTCACTTTTTAAAATATTAGCTATAGCAACTTTAAAATTTGAGTAAGGCATAGTAGTAGTTTTTAAATGTGCCACCGAAGCGTTTCTTATTCTAGTTAGCATATCTGCCACTGGATCTGTCATAGTCATAAATTGCCTCCTATCTTACCAACTGGACTTCTTAACACCAGGTAATTGACCTAAATGAGCTAATTGTCTTAAACATACTCTACATAAACCAAATTTTCTATAAACTGCTTTAGAACGCCCGCATTTAGCACATCTTGTATAAAACCGAACTTTAAATTTAGGTTTTCTTTGCTGTTTTTCTATTAATGCAGTTTTTGCCATTATTTAATCACCTGATCTTTACTCTTTTTAAAAGGCTTAAAAGGAAAACCTAATTGTAATAATAGCTCTCTGCCCTCATCATCAGTTTTAGCAGTTGTTACAACCGTAATATCCATACCCCTTTGTCTATCTATACTATCTTGATTTATTTCATGAAAAACTGACTGCTCAGTTAAACCAAAAGTGTAATTACCATTAGAATCAAATTGCTTAGCTGAAAGACCTCTAAAATCTCTAATGCGAGGTATGGCAATAGATAATAATCTATCTAAAAACTCCCACATTCTAACACCTCGTAAAGTTACTGATGCTCCTATAGATTGACCTTCGCGCAATTTAAACTGAGCAATCGATTTTTTGGCCTTATTGATTCTAGGGTATTGACCTGTAATAATTGATAAATCAGAAATAGCTCCTTGCATAATTTTAGAATCTTTAGCAGCTTGACCAGCACCTGTATTAACCACTATTTTAGTTAGATTAGGCACTTGATTTGTGTTTTTATAATTATAATCTTTTTGTAATTGGGGAACTACAATAGACTGATATTTCTCTTTCAATCTTGGTTTCACTTTTGCCTGATTCATTATTCAATATCCTTTCCAGTTTTTTTGGAAATTCTAACTCTTTTCAATCTACTACGACCGTTTTGGTTTTCAGACATTAATCGATAACCAACTCTAGTGGCTGATTTTTTAGAAGCTGTGGCTAAAAGTTTAACATTAGAAATATGTATTGAGTTTTCAATAGTTTCTATACCGCCAGTTTTACTACCCCTGTCAGTTTGTTTAGGTTTATTATGTTTTTTAGCTCTTTGTATGCCTTCAACAATTATTCTGCTGCGATTAGTTAAAACCTCTAAAACACGACCTTCTTTGCCTTTGTCTTTACCTGTTATAACTAAAACTCTATCATTTGTTCTAATTTTTGCCATTATAATACCTCCGGAGCTAAAGAAATAATCCTCATAAACTTTTTATCTCTCAATTCTCGACCCACTGGTCCAAAAATACGCGTTCCTCTAGGATCATTAGTAGTACCCTGTAACAAAACAGCAGCATTTTCATCAAATCTTATATAAGAACCGTCTATACGACGAGTTTCTTTAACACATCTAACCACCACTGCTTTAACAACTTCTCCTTTTTTAACACCACCTCCAGGGGTAGCGTCTTTCACAGTAGCCACTATTTTATCACCTAAAGAAGCATATCGCCTACCTGAACCACCAAGCACACGAATACACAAAATCTCTTTAGCGCCAGTGTTATCAGCCACTTTTAGTCTGGACTCCTGCTGTATCATATCTATTTCTTACCTACCTCTTATTTACTTAGCTTTCTCTATAATCCCTGTTAAACGCCAACGCTTATGAGCCGACAATGGACGAGTTTCCTGTATAGCTACTAAATCACCCACATTAGCCTCTTGTTTAGCATCATGCACTTTAAACTTGGTTGATTTGGGCACAACTTTACCATAAAGCGGATGTTTTACTCTAGAATCAACCCTAACAACAATGGTTTTTTCCATTTTATTACTTACCACATAACCGCGTCTAGTTTTTCTATAAGCCCTAATTGTTGGTTTCATAGATCCAGATTTTTTATTATCTGTGGCTTTTTTATTATCAGATTTAGCAATGCCGGTTTTAACTTTAGTCTTAGCTTCCATTATTTAACTCCCTTTGACACAGTCGTTAGTTTTTTATCAGCTGATGGCTTATTAACAATTGGTTTTTTACTAACTGACTGCTTACTAACTGACTCATCAACGGATTTTTTGTTAGACGACTCTTTAATTGATGATTTTTTAACAACAACTTTTTTATCAACAGTTTTTTTATCAGTAGACTTTTTGTCAACGGACTTTTTATCAACAGTTTTTTTATCATCAATCTTTTTATCAGTTGATTTTTTATCAGCAGGCTTTTTGTCAACGGATTTTTTATCAACAGCCACAGATTGCGGCGCTGTTCTAATTTTTAATTTTCTTTCTGTCAAAACAGTTTTTATTCTAGCAATATCCCGTCTAACAGCTTTTATTCGCCCATGAGTTTCCAATTGCCCAGTAGCTTTTTGGAAACGTAATTTAAATAACTCCTCTTTACAATTTTTTAACTCTGTAACTAAGTTTTGGTTATCTAAAGCATCTAAAGACTGAATAGTAAACTGTGGTGATCCTATAGGCATTAGTCTAAACCTCCTTGGCGAGATATAAATCTACACTTTAAAGGTAATTTATGAATAGCTCTAGTCATAGCTTCTTTAGCAGTGTTTTCATCCACTCCAGCTAATTCAAAAAGCACTCTACCTCTTTTAACATTAGCCACCCACCATTCTGGATTACCTTTACCTGAACCCATTCTGGATTCAGCTGGATGTTGAGTTAAAGGACGATCAGTATAAATATTTATCCAAACTTTGCCACCTCGTTTAATATAACGTGTCATAGCAATACGAGCAGCCTCCACTTGACGATTAGTTACATAATGAGATTCTAAAGCCTGTATAGCATAATCACCAAAATTAATTCTATTACCGCCTTTAGAAGCCCCTTTTCTTTTAGGACTATGTTGTCGCCTCCAAGCCACTTTTTTAGGAATTAACATTTTCACCTACTTTTTTATCTGCTAACTTTTGATCATCTTTATTAATTGGTAAATCAGCTGACATTTTAGAATCAGTTTTTGATCCATTTGCATTTTGCAATCTATTATCATTAGCATTGGTTTTCATAGCTCTAGACTGTCTATCTACTTTAACTTGTTTAGCCTCGTATTCTTTTTGAGTCATATCACCTCTATAAATCCAGACTTTTACACCTATTTTTCCAAAAGTTGTATCAGCTTCATAAAAACCATAATCTATATTTGCTCTTAAGGTATGTAAAGGCACTCTACCTTCCCTATAAAATTCAGTTCGACACATTTCAGCTCCACCCAAACGACCTGAACACTGTACTCTAACTCCTTTAGCCCCTAATCTAAAAGCTGATTGCATAGCTCTTCTCATAGCCCGACGAAATGAAACACGATTAACTAATTGTTCAGCCACACCTTGAGCAGCTAATTGGGCATCCATTTCTGGGTTTTTAACTTCTAAAATATTTAATTGCACTTGTTTTTTAGTTATTTTTTCCAACAATTTACGCAATTTATCGGCTTCGGTACCTTGGCGACCAATTACAATACCTGGTCTAGCTGTAAAAATATCTATCCTGACTCTATCTTTTATTCTTTCAATATTTATATGGCTTATACCAGCTCTAGATAATCTTTTCCCCAAAGCTTGACGAATTTTAACATCTTCAGCTACATAATCAGCATATGATATATCACCTTGTCCTGAAGTAGCAAACCAAGTTGATCTATAATCGGTAGTAATACCTAACCTATATCCAAAAGGATGAACTTTTTGTCCCATTATTTATCGCCCTTTTCATCAAACGCCAAAGTAATAGCAATATGTGAGGATTTTTTAACCATCCTATCAGCCCTGCCTTTAGCTCTCATTTTCAACCTCTTCATAACTGGCCCCTCATCTACCAAAACTTCCTGAATTACCAAAGAATTGTTATCCAAAGATGTACTTTGGTTATTAGAGTTCTGAAAATTATTTATATTAGAACGCAAAAGTTTTTCAAAAGCTTCAGACACAGCTTGTGGCTGAAATCGCAGAATATTTAAAGCTTCAGACACAGATTTTTTACGAATTAGCTTAGCAATTCTTCTAGCTTTAAGCGGCGTAACTCGTAAATACTTTAATTTGGCTGTATAAAGATCCGACATTTATCCTCTCTTTACCTTTTTATCATCATTGGCATGACCTCTAAAAGTACGCGTAGGAGCAAACTCACCCAATTTATGTCCCACCATCGACTCAGTTATAAAAATTGGATTATGTTTTCTACCATCATGAACTGCTATTGTGTGACCTATAAAATCAGGTGTTATCATAGAACGCCTAGACCATGTTTTAATAACAACTTTTTTACCGCCAGTATTAACTGATTCTATTTTCTTTTGTAAATGGTCATCCACAAAAGGTCCTTTTTTTAAACTTCTAGCCACTTAATTTAACCTTTCCTTTTATTACTTGGTCGACGACGAACAATTAATCTATTTGATTTGTTTTTCGGACGCCTAGTTTTAGCTTCTGGTTTACCCCAAGGACTAACTGGATGGCGACCGCCCGAAGTACGCCCTTCACCGCCACCATGCGGATGATCAATTGGATTCATAACTACGCCTCTAACACTTGGTCTACGACCCATATGTCGTTTACGACCAGCCTTTCCCCAATTCAAATTCATATATTCGGCATTAGATACCTCGCCAATTGTAGCACGACATCTAGCATCAACATTTCTAATTTCACCAGATGGCATCTTTAATTGAGCATATAATCCATCTTTGGCCACTAATTGAACACTGGATCCAGCTGAACGAGCTATTTTAGCACCACCTTTCGGCAAAATCTCAATAGCGTGAATCATAGTACCCACCGGTATATTTCGCAAAGGTAAATTATTACCAATTTTTATATCAGCTTTAGAACCATTTTCTAAAATAGAACCTTGTGACAAACCATTTGGGGCAATAATATAAGCTTTAGCACCATTTAAATAATGTAAAAGTGCTATTCGGGCATTACGATTTGGATCATATTCTATATGAGCGACTTTTGCATTAACACCATCTTTATTATAGCGTTTAAAATCAATCAAACGATATTTTCTTTTGTGTCCTCCGCCTATATGACGAACCGCAATCTGACCGCGCGAATTACGACCTCCTGTTTTATGATTAGGCTTCACTAAGCTTTTTTCCGGTGTAGTTCTTGTAATTTCTGAAAAATCTGGCACACTAGCACCACGTAAACCTGGTGTAACTGGTCTGTATTTTCTAATAGCCATTTATTATCCTCTAATCAAACTCTGCTTACTCTATATTACCCTTGTCCAAAAACGTCTATAGTCTGACCAGCTGCAACTGACACAATAGCGTGTTTTTGATCAGATCTTTTAGATAAAGTACCAATTTTAGTACGCGATACTTTGCCTTTTCTATTTAAAGTATTAACTTTAACAACTTTAACATCAAATATTTTTTGTACGGCATTTTTTATCTCAGTTTTATTTGCATCATCTGCCACCACAAAAGTGTATTTACCATCATCAATACGACTATAAGACTTCTCTGAAATAACTGGTTTAATTAATATATCATAAGGTGTTTTCATAATTTACGCCTTTACACCATTAGCAATTTTATTTTTTGTTCTAACAACAAAATTATCGTATGCAGCTTGAGTAAAGATAACTGCTTCATTCAACAAAATATCGTAACTATTTAATTGATTTTCATAAACTAAATGAACATTAGATGGATTGGCTAATGATTTAATAATCGCAAATTCACTTCTATCTACCACCGCCAAAACAGGAACTTGAACTATTTTATTTATAACATGCAAAGCTTGTTTTGTATTAGGTT
>JAITSD010000073.1 GCA_031288055.1 Candidatus Opitulatrix roisinitermitis
ACGACCTCCAATTTAAATTCTTTTGTGTAACTTTTAGGTAAAAATTCGTCCATAATAGTCATTTTATCATTCCTTTCTTTGTTGAACGTTTTGTGTCAACCAAAAGGGTAGCAGTCCCAGGTCAGAGGAATCACCTGATGTTTTTATGTAAATTGTGTTTTTAAATAAAACTGTAATTTTAAATTTTTTAAAACATTATAATATTTATGGAATTATAATAGCTAACCAGATGGCTATTTGATGACAGGAGTAGCCTAATATGACGAATATATGAAAAAGTTCATGAAATCCAAATACTTTAGCTTGTTTACCCGGTATTTTAGTAGCATAAAAAATGGAGCCTGTTATATAGAAAAACCCACCAGCTGCCATTAATATAACTATTGTCGAAATATATGGGTTTGAACTTTGTAAAATTGTGGGGATATAAATTAAACAAACTAAACCTAAGGCAATATAAATTATAACATAAACTAAACGAGGTGTTTGAGGAAATATATGATGTAAAATCATGGCTAAAAGACAAAGTGTCCAAATCAAAATAAGTAGGGTTTTGCCGCTAAAAAAGAAGTCTAAAAAATTATCATATTGATTTGTACCATGCCATGCAATTACACTGACGCACCAAGGAGTATAAGTTCCAGCTATTAATAAAAAAACATTTGAATGATCTAATTTTCTGAGAATTAATTTTATAGTTTTATTCCAATTAAAAAGATGATAGATGCCACTTATTTCAAATAGTAAAAGTGAGCAAATTAGGTATATAAAACAAGCAATTTTTCTATTCAAATTTGGAGCTAAGCAAATTAATGCCACTCCTGAAATAAGGACAATTGGGGCAAATATAAAATGAAACCAACCTCTTAATTTCGTACGCGGGGTTGGAGGATTGTAAATATTAGTGTAAATATTATTTACTGAACTAGAATTATTTGTTTTTGCGTCTAAAGAATTATTATTTAAATTATTGGCTTGGTTAGTAGCTCGTTTTTTAAATTTGTTTTGTTTTCGCTTCACAAATAATAGATTATCATTTTTTATAAAATGATATTATTAAGTAGTGTATGATACAACTCCAACAGCTTGAGTCCAGTTATGCTAAAGTTAACTTATGTATATTAGGGGAGATGATCGTTCACCAGATCAATTAAGACATATAAAAATAATTCGTCATTGGCAATCAGTGGGTGAAGCCAGCGTTTTAGTGTCCTTTGGCAAGACCAAAGTTTTATGCACTGCCACTTTTGATAGCGAAATACCTAAATGGTCAAAGGGTACAGGCAAAGGCTGGGTAACCAGCGAATATGAAATGTTACCAAGAGCTACTTGGCAAAGGACAAAACGAGAATCTAGACTGGGTAAAGTTGGCGGACGAACATATGAAATATCGCGTTTAATTGCTAGATCGCTTAGAGCAGCGGTAAACCTAAAAGTTTTGGGTGAAAATCAGATAGTTATTGATTGTGATGTTTTACAAGCTGATGGCGGCACGCGTTGTGCTTCTATAACGGGTGCTTGGGTGGCTTTAAAAGATAGTCTTATTTGGGCAAAAAAACAGTCTTTAATTTCTAATGTTGATGAGGTTTTGCAAAATCAAATTGCTGCAGTCAGTGTGGGTATTGTAAATCAAACAGCAGTTTTAGACTTACCTTATGATGAAGATTCTAAGGCTCAAACTGATATGAATGTGGTTATGACAAAAAGCGGGGAATTTGTTGAAATACAAGGTACAGCTGAAGGTGCCACATTTAATCAAGCAGAATTAAACGAACTTTTAAAATTAGCTAATAAAGGTTGTCAGGAGTTAATGAAAATTCAAAATGCTAGTTTTAATGTTTAAGGTAACCATTGGAAATTAGCTATTAATTATGGGAATTACTATTAATTAAGTGGTGATATAAAATGTCTAAAATACCAAAATTGGTTCTAGCAACCCACAATATACATAAATTAAAAGAGTTTAAATCTATTATAAAAAGATTATTGTTAAAAAGAGATTCCGGAGTTGATTTATCAATTTTAGATTTCATTGCCACAGCTAGTGATTATAAAATTAAGTCAATGCCAGAAACAGCTTTGTCATTTGAAGTTAATTCTTATCAAAAAGCTTATCAGGTTTGTCAAATTGCTAATTTACCCACTATAGCTGATGATAGTGGTTTAGTGGTTAATATTTTAGGTGCAGCTCCTGGTATTTTGTCGGCTCGATGGGCTGGTAAGCATGGTGACGATAAAGCTAATATTGATTTGCTTTTATCCCAATTACAAGATATTGGTTTTGAGGGTAGACAAGCTTATTTTGTATGTTATATGACATTAATAGAATCCTTTGAAAATACCCATTCTAATACAGTTAAAGCCGAGGGTAGATGTTTAGGATATATAAATGATAAACCTACAGGTGAGAATGGTTTTGGTTATGACCCAATATTTATGCCAGAAGCCTATTTTGGTAATTATTTAGGAACACCAACTGGGGGTCGTTCCTTGGCTCAATTACCAAACTCTTTTAAAAATATTCATTCACATAGAGCTAAGGCTATTGAGCAATTATTTGATAGAATATATAAGATTTTATCAAATTAATAAACCGTTTATTTAATTGATAATTTATCTAAAATAATTAAATGTTCTATGTGTGGAGTTTTGCAAAAATAATTATAAGCTAAATTATCAACTATTTTGTAATTAGCTATTATATTTTTAATATCTCTAGCTTGAGTGACAGGATTACAACTGAGATAAATAATTCGTTTTGGCAAAACTTTATTAATTTGTTGAGTAAGTTCTTTACTTAACCCCGTTCTAGCTGGATCAACGATTAAAAGGCTATTTTGTTTAATTAAATTAGCAGCGGTTTTAACTGAAGCTGTTTTAATTTTGGCTGCGGCATTATTTTTATCGGCATTAATTTTGGCATAAGAATTATTTATTTGGTCAATTTCCACTAAAGTTAATTGGTTAGTTTGATTTGTTACTGATAAACCAATTGAACCAACTCCAGAATAAAAGTCTAAAACGCTATCATTTGAGTCAACAAATTGTTTAATTCTATTTAATGTCATTTCATAAACCGCTTGATTAATTTGCCAAAACGAATCTAAGGAATATATAAATTGTTTATTAAGCAATTTATCAACTAATTGCAAAGTTTTGGCAGTTTTTAATGTTTTACCAATTTTATTTGTGAAAGTATCAAATTCGCAAATCTCTAAGTTGTTAAATTGATTAAAACAATTTATATTGAAATTATTGCTTTTAATATAAAGCCTGGCAATTATTGTGCCGTCAGCTGAGCTACGAACTAATAAATTATGGCAGTGTCTAATGTTGTTTTGGTTTATGGTGTACAAAATTTGCTTGGCAAACTGATTAATATTTTTATTAGGTAAAGATATTGATTTTACAGGTATTTTAGCGTGGCTTTGTCGTGTAGTTATGGCAAAATTGGTTGTTGAACAATAGGTTTTATTAGATTTATCAATAAATGTGTAATTATATTTATTACGATAAAAATAATCTTTATTATCAGTTTTAACTTGGCATACTATATTTAATTTATGCAGGGCAAAGGCCTGAATAATTAGTTGCGATTTTAAATAGTTTTCATAAGCAAAATTACTAATTTGATAAGGTGAAGTTGATAAATAGCCAACTTTATCAAACGGTTTAACACGATGGTCGGAGGCTTGTAAAACTTTTTTTACAATACCTACAGCGTATTTTGTATTATCTTTTATAAGTTCAATTTGTACTATCTCATCAGGTAAACCTCCCCAAACAAAAACCTTTTTACCAGATTCTAATTGACCAATAACTGACCCGCCGCCAGCCACTGATAGAAGTTTTATAACTGGTTGTTGAGAAATAATAACAAATTAAGCTTTATTGCGAGTTAATCCAGCTTTAACATTAGCTAATAGATCAGTCCATGAAGTAATAAAGGCTTCTACTCCATCAGCTTCTAGTTTGTTAGTTACTAATTTCATAGAAATGCCTAATTTTTCAATATTAGCAATTATAGTTTCTGCTTCACTAGCTTTACCGCTTAGAGAATCTCCACTAGCTTTAGAATGATCAGCCACTGCCATAAGTGTGGCTTCGGGCATAGTGTTAACAATTAATTTACCACATAAATCATCCACATACATAGTATCTGAGTAAGCTGGGTTTTTAACTCCTGTGGAAGCCCAAAGTAAACGCTGTTTTTTGGCTCCTTTAGCTTCTAAAGCAGCCCAACGAGGGTCATTAGCAAAAGCTTGAGCGTGTTTTGCATAAGCAATCCTAGCGTTAGCCACAGCAGCTTTACCCTTCAAATTTTTTGCTTCGTTAGTGTCTATATCATCTAAAAGTTTGTCAATTGTTGTGTCAACTCTAGATACAAAAAATGAGGATACTGAAGCAATTTTTGATAAGTCAAAACCAGCTTTGTCGGCTGCTTCAATTCCATCAATATAAGCTTTAACCACTTCTAAATCTCTAGCAATGGAAAAAACTAGTGTCACATTTACACTTATACCTTTAGCTAGAGTTGTTGTAATAGCCGGTAAACCTTCTATAGTAGCTGGGATTTTTATCATAGCATTTGGACGGTTAACTGTTTTCCAAAGTTCCTGAGCTTGAATTTCGGTGGCTTTAGTATTGTGGGCTAAATGTGGCTCCACTTCAATAGAGACCCGACCGTCTTGGTATTGGCTTCTATTAAAGATGTCGCTCATAATATCACAAGCATTTTTAACATCCTCGGTGGTGGCAGCTCTAACAGCTTCTTCCACAGAGGCATTATTTTTAGCTAATTGAGCTAATTGTTCATCATAAGGACCTATATTTGACAACGCTTTTTGAAAAATGGATGGATTAGTGGTTACTCCGACCACATTATGAGTTTGGGTTAAATCCCTAAGATTTCCGGTAGTAATCCTATCTCTATTTAAATCATCAAGCCAAATAGAAACTCCTGTGTCTGAGACTTTTTGTGTATTTGCATTCATTTTTTTATTTTCCTTTCAGTTTTTTTTGTTTTTGGCAATAGTAGCTAAAGCGGCTGAATAAATTGCTTCAGCGGTAATACCGTATTTAGTAAATAGTTGGTCAGGAGCAGCTGATTCGCCGAAATGTTCTAAAGATATAGCAATACCTTTATCACTAATATATTTATACCAAGGCATGGCTATACCAGCTTCTACACTGACTCTAGCTTTAATATTACTTGGCAAAACCAACTCTTTATATTCGCTAGTTTGTTTATCAAACCATTCAAAACAAGGCATAGAAACTACTCTAGCTTGAATATTTTCATTTTCACCCAACATTTTAGCGGCTTTAATAGCTAATTGGACTTCAGAACCGGTGGCCAATAAAATTACATCTGGTTCGTCAGGTGTATCAAGTAAAATATATCCGCCTTTAAGAGTGCCTTTAGCTGATTGAAAATCATTGTCACGCGGAAAAGTTGGAATAGTCTGACGAGTCAAAATTAAGCCTGATGGCGAAGTTTGAGTTTCAAGAATACCTTTCCAAGCCCAACTAACTTCATTAGCGTCGGCTGGTCGCACAACATTAAAATTAGGAATGGCTCGCATGGCTGCCAGATGCTCCACAGGTTGATGAGTCGGACCATCCTCACCTACGGCTATGGAATCATGAGTCCAGATATAAATTGATGGTATACCCATTAAAGCTGCTAAGCGGCAAGCTGGTCGCATATAGTCGGCAAATTGAAAAAAGGTGCCGCCAAAGGCTTTTGTACCGCCAGTTAAAGTTATACCGTTTATAATAGCTGCCATAGCGTGTTCCCTAACGCCAAAATGCAAAACACGACCATAAGGTGAAGTTGACCATTTATCAGTGGCGTTTTCTACAGGTGCAAAACTTTTAGCTCCCTCAATAGTGGTGTTATTAGAACCAGCTAAATCGGCTGAGCCGCCCCAAAACTCGGGCATGATTTTAGCAATGGCGTTAATTACTTTACCTGAAGATGCTCTGGAGGCAATATTTTCGTCAGCTGAAAAAGTTGGTAATATGTTAGTTATATCAGGGATTTGTCGTTTAGACATTCTTTCGTAAAGAGCCACTTTATCAGGGCGAGCAGATTTCCAGGTGGTTAGTTTTTCCTGCCACTGAGTTTCAAGATTTTCGCCTTGAGTAATTAATTTACGAGCTTGAGCTAAGGCTTGTTCATCAATTTGAAAGTTTTTGTTAGGGTCTAAACCTAAATTAACCTTTAATCCCTTGACTTCATCAGATCCTAAAGCTGCACCGTGTGATGATCCAGAATTAGTTTTAGTTGGACTAGGCCAAGCAATTAATGTTTTTAAAGATATAATTGATGGTTTGTCAGTAACTTTTTTAGCTTTTTCAATGGCTTCATTTAAGGTGTCTAAATCCTCGTTATATTCGCCAGTTGCAGTCCAATCAACTTTTTGTGTATGCCAGCCATCAGCCTCATATCTGGCTAAAACATTTTCGGTGAAAGCAATTTTAGTATTGTCCTCAATGGTTATATGATTATTGTCCCAAAGAACTATTAAATTACCTAATTTTTGTAAACCTGCTAGGGAAGCGGCTTCTTGAGAAATACCTTCCTCTAAACAGCCATCGCCAGTTAAAACATAGACATTATAATCAAATGGCGATTCACCTAAAGGTGTATCGGGATCTAATAAGCCTCTTTGATAACGCTGCCCATAAGCAAAACCTACAGCCGTAGCCAGACCTTGACCTAGGGGACCAGTTGTCATTTCTACACCAGCTGTGTGTTTATATTCCGGATGTCCAGGAGTTAATGACCCCATAGTTCGTAAGTGTTTTATATCATCTAATTCCAACCCAAAACCACCCAAATAAAGTTGTAAATATTGTGTCAATGAAGAATGCCCCATAGATAGAATAAAACGATCTCGACCGTCCCATTGAGGATTTTTGGGATTTGATCGCAAGTGTTTTTGATACAATAAATAAGCGGCGGGGGCAATAGAGATAGCACTACCAGGGTGTCCATTACCAGTTTTTTCCACTGCATCTGCTGTGATAGCTTTTGCCATTTTTATGGCTTTTAAATCTAAATTATTTAAAATTGTCATTGATATCCCTTATTTATATTTTTAGCTGTAATTTATACTTTTGTGATTACAAAAATAGTTTAGCATAAATTATAATTTATTAATTTGTAAAATAGGGTGACAGTTAAAAAGGTTTAGGCGGTTTTTATAATAGTATAAGTCGCATCAAGCAAAGTTATAGAGCTAAGGGCAACGATGGATAAAATTAGCCAATTAACTGTTTTTTTGTCCAATTTAAATTTAGCATATTGTGGCAATAGTAGTAGAGGCATAAAAGGCAGCCAATATCTTGTCTGGGCACCCCATATATAAGTATTTTGTGATGGCATTTTTGTATCTATAAAAACTGGATTAATAGCTAGATATAGTGCCAAATAAGTCAGGACTAAACAAGCGATAGGAATAAGCCATCTAGCAATTTGGAAAGTTCGTGATTTTTTAGTTAAAGATACTTCACCCAGCCAACTTTTAGCTGTTTGATTTTGTGCCATAGTTATTATAATAGCTAATATTATAGCAGTTATACTAGCTACCATAAACCAAGGTTGTAAAAAAACTTTATCCGCTTCTAGAACACCAAATATATTTAGCTGTTGACGGCTGTGTAAATAACTATTAGGATCAACTGGTTGATAGAATATAGTGTTAAAAGCAGCTTTTATTAAGTTAAGTGGATTGTGTAAAATAGCTTGTTTTTGTAAGTCTGGACTTAAAGTATTAGGTCCTATAGTTATATCAACATTGGCTTTATTAACTTGTTGAATGAGTCCAAAACATGTTATTACTGAAGCTAGGCTTGATAAAACGCAAATAAGCCAACCCTTTATATTTTGCCAATGTTTATTTAAAATAGGTATTAATAAAGTTAAAGCAATTATTGGCAAATAGGTCATTTTCATAGTTCCTAAAGCAATGGTTAAGATTGCTAAAACATTAACATTTTGCCAGTTAATTTGGCTTTTTTCATAAATTATTTTATAGGTAAAACTAAATAATAAAACTGATACAGCATAAGTTAGACCATCATGAGAAAAAGCTGTGAACTGGACAATAGTCATTGGTAAAATTGATATAGCAAATAGTATCCATTTGCCACGAGGTATAAACCTTATAGCTAAAGTGGTTAAAAAAATACAGACCAAAGTTTCTAATAATTTAGCTAACATAAATTCGTTTAAAAGTGATAAGTTAAGAGTTTTAGCCAATTCTACACCAGCTACTAACGGCAAATAGGTAAACGGTGAATTGGGTGTAGCTTGACCAGATGTTATATCTAATATTTTATCGGAATGATATTTTTGGGGAGCGTTCAAAAAGTTGTCAAAGGGTAAGGAATAAGTTTTACCAAAATGATAAGAATTAATAAAATCTTTAGCATTTTGATCAATTGGTCCATAGCCGATTAATCTTTGTTCAGCGGTGCGTTTATCACCTTCTTTAGCAGGATAGGGTTTTAATTGATTGAAAAATTGACCATTAGCAATTTGTTGAACTCTTATATAATGAGTTGGTTCATCATCATTAAAACCGGGCGGTGTGAAAATAATAAATAAAATACTAGATATCAAGGCTAAAATTGAAAATATTTTGGCTGGCTTCAATTTGATAAACCCTTCAAAAAAGTTTGATTTTAAATACACCAGAAGCTTTTTCATATATATTTAGTATATACTATTGTCGTGGAGATAGAGTTAATTTATAAGCAGTTTCTGTCTTATATATCAGTTGAAAAAACCTTATCTAAAAACTCTCTTTTGGCTTATAAAAATGATCTAACTAAATACTTAGACTTTTTAAAAATCAAACAGATTTTAGATGTTAGGCAAATTACTACTAAAATTATTGAAGAGTTTATAGCTAAGTTTGCTTCCAAAAAACAGTTAATTCGTCGTACAACTCATTTGAAAAACCAGCAGACTCCTAAAAAACCTGAAGCTAAGTCAGTAGCTCGCTTAATTGCCACAATAAGAGCTTTTCATAAATTTATTTTTGAGGAGAACTATTCTAACGATAATCCAGCTCAATTAGTGGCTAGTCCTAAATTACCTAAAACTTTACCTCATGCTTTGTCAATTTTGGAAGTTGCTAATTTAATTAAAGCTGCAAATATAAATAACTCAGTTGTAGAAATAAGAGACCAAACAATTTTGGAGTTTATGTATTCCACAGGTGCTAGAGTTTCAGAAATAACTAATTTAATGGTGGATGATATTGATTTAGATCTTGATTTTATTAAATTATTTGGCAAAGGTCAAAAGTGGCGTATAGTTCCCTTAGGATCTTATGCTAAAAAATCTCTTTCACAGTATTTAACTCGGTCGAGGCCAGTTTTAGCGGCTAGAGGGCGGGGCGTGTCTAATTTATTTTTGAATAAAAGGGGTAAACTAATAACCCGACAAACTATTTGGGAAATTCTGCAATATGTTAGTTCTAAAGCTAAAATAAAAAATATTTCACCACATACTTTAAGACATTCTTTTGCTACGCATATGCTTCAAGGAGGGGCTGATATTAGAATTGTTCAAGAACTTTTAGGTCATGTTAATGTTAATACTACTCAAATATATACCCATATTTCACCAGACACTTTAAAAGAAATTTATATGTCTAATCATCCACGAGCTTTATAATTTACCATTTAATTATTTTTAATATAAAATAAAAATATGTCTAATTTACCAAATAATAAGTTAAATGGTCAGGTTAACCAAACACATTTGGAAAGAGGGCTAACTAATCGCCATTTACAATTAATTGCTATTGGCGGAACTATTGGTACTTCATTATTTTTAGGAGCTCAAAAAACTATTAGTATAGCTGGACCATCAATAATTTTAGCTTATTTATTTGCTGGTGTTATAACATTTATAGCTATGCGTATTTTAGGTGAAATGATTTTGAGTAATTTAAAATTTAATTCTTTAAAAGATGTAGCCACTCATTATTTGGGACATTGGGCTGGCTTTATGGTGGGTTGGATGTATTGGTCATTTTGGATTGTTACAGGTATGCAAGATTCGGTGGCTGTGGGGGTCTATTTAAAACCGTTTTTCCCTAATATGCCTTTGTGGGTGCCAGGTATAACGGTTGTTTTGGTTATTTTTGTTTTAAATTCCATAGCTGTTGGTTTATTTGGTGAATTGGAGTTTTGGCTATCTTTGATTAAAATTATTGCTATTTCGGCATTAATAATTGTGGGGTTTTATTTAATTTTTTCTAAGCAAGCTTATGATTATTCTTTTGATAATGGTAGTACAGTTCATTTAACTTCGAGTGTATCTAATTTGTGGGATTTTGGTGGATTTTTTCCTAAAGGTATAATAGGGTTTTTAATGGGTTTCCAATTGGCTTTTTTGGCATATACGGGCGTGGAAACTGTTGGTATGACAGCAGCTGAAACTAAAGACCCTGAAAAAACTTTACCTAGGGCAATTAATTCTATACCTATTAGAATAAGCCTTTTTTATATTGGAGCAATTTTTGTAATTTTATGCGTTGTGCCTTGGTCTAATATGGCTAATTTAAGTAATTCATCGGTTGGCAGTAGTCCTTTTGTAGGCATTTTTTCAACTATTGGTTTTCCTGCCGCTACAGCAGTCATGACTTTTGTTCTTATAACAGCGGCTATAAGTGGAGCAAATTCAGGACTTTATTCCACATCAAGAATGCTTTATGGTTTGGCTTTAGATGGACAAGCTGGACGCAGTTTTGCTGGACTTTCAACTAAGAAAGTGCCGCAAAAGGCTTTGCAGTTTTCAGTTTCAATAATTTTAGTACCTGTGATTTTAGTATCTTTTCTGCAAGAACCTATGAATGCTTTTACAATTTTTGCTTCATGGGCCACAGGCTGTATTTTAACAGTTTGGCTTTTATTGTTGTTCTCTTATTTGAAATATTTAAAAAGCCATCCTCAATTGCATAAAAAGTCTATTATGCCTTTGCCCTTAGCTAAACCTTTAGCTATTTGCACTATAGGTTTTTTCATTTTGATATTAGTTTTAATGTGTTTTGATTATACTCCTAGAATAGGTATTATTTTGTCTTTTGTAACTTTAATACTTCTATATATTTTATATAAAAAGGTTATTCGTTCGCTAGAACATGTTGTGGAGGTTTAAACTTTTATGAAACAAAAACTACTTATTTTAACTTTAGTTTTAGGGGGTTTTTGTTTCGCTTTAAGTTCATTTTTACCAATGACAGTGGCTCCTAAAATTGCAACTGAATATGGACAAGCCACAGCGGATTGGATGATTAATTTATATTCTTTAGCAGTTTTGATTTTATGCCCTATTTTTACAGTAGTATTTATTAAATTAGATTATAAAAAAATGTTGCTAATTAATTTAGGCTTTGCAGCAGTTTGTAATTTAATAACAGCTTTTATATCAAATGGTTTAGTAATTTGTTTCTCAAGATTAGTTATAGGCATTTTTCATGGCAGTTTTATAGCTGCAGCTGGTTTTTTAGCGACGACTTTTTTAGGGCAAAATAAAAAAGGCCTAGCTATGTCTTTGCCAATAATAGGTTTTGCGGCAGCACCAGCTGTTGGCGTGCCTATTTTGACATATGTTTCGGCTGTAACTAATTGGAGAAACGCTTTTTTAATTTTATCAATTCTAATTTTGTTAACTTTTATATCGGTTTTAGTTTTAGCAAGTCCCACAATTCCTAAAAAAGCTATTTCGGTAAAAGGTGAATTATTAGCTTTAACTAACAGTAGATTTTGGTTAATTTTACTGATTTGTTTATCGGTTTTTGGAGCATTTTATGCAGTATATGTTAATGTCTCAGCAGTCCTTATTCAAACTTACAATTTTTCCGATTTATTAGTTACTACAATATTGGCTATTATAGGTATAGGAGGGTATATTGGAGCACAGATTGGCAGCTTCTTGGCTGATAGAACCACTAAAACACCTCTATTAGTTATTGCTTTGTCTTGTCTTATTATTTTTGCTATATCTTTTCCTTTAGAAAATATTACTGGAGTTTTTATAGTGACTACTATGTTATCAGCAGTTTTTTGTCAAATTAGTGTGCCCATTTTGCAGGTTCATTTAGTTGAAGCGGCACCTAAAAGTTCTTTAATAACAATTGTTTTATCACAAGGAATGATTTACGCTTCAGTTTTTATAGCTAATTTTGCTATTCAAGCATTTAATACTTATTTATTACCAGATGTAGCTTTAGTCTTTTCAGATTATGCTGTAGGGTTAGATTTTGCTGTTTTGTCTTTAATTTTTATATTAATTTTTATACAAAATTTAAAAAAGGAAAGTTAGGATATCGGTTTTCGAGAAATTTTATGTCTAAAAAAGTTTTAATTTTAGTAGCTTGGCCTTATGCTAATGGGCCGCGACATATAGGGCATGTAGCTGGATTTGGTGTGCCGTCAGATATTTATGCTAGATATATGCGTATGGCAGGTTATAATGTGTTAATGGTTTCAGGCACAGATGAGCACGGCACACCAATTGCTATGCAGGCTGAAAAAGATGATATTAGCCCACAAGTTTTAGTCGATAAATATAATAAACAAATAGTTGAAGATTTATATAATTTAGGCTTATCTTATGATTTATTCACTAGAACTACCACTGGTAACCATACTAAAGTTGTGCAAAATGTTTTTTTACAGCTTTACAAAAACGGTTATATTTATAAAGATACTATGTCGCAAGCCAAGGAGGCTGGCACAGGTAAAACTTTGCCAGATAGATATATTGAGGGTACATGTCCTAAATGTGGTTATTTTCCAGCCAGAGGTGACCAATGTGATAATTGCGGTTCCCAATTGGATCCTACAGATTTAATAAATCCTGTTAGCAAAAATACTGGTAAATCGCCAATTTTTGCAGATTCGGTTCACTTTTTTTTAGATTTGCCGGCTTTGAAAGAGGCTTTGACTAAATGGCTTAAAAGTCGCAAAAATTGGCGACCAAATGTTTTAAAATATTCTTTGAATATAATAAATGATACTAAACCTAGAGCTATTACTAGAGATATAGATTGGGGTATAACAATTCCTCTGCCTAATTGGAGAGATGAATCAAATAAAAAGTTATATGTTTGGTTTGATGCGGTTGTTGGTTATTTGTCGGCTTGTATTGAGTGGGCTAGACGAAAGGGTGATGCTGAACTTTGGCGTCAATATTGGAATGATAAAAATTGTCAAAGTGATTACTTTATGGGTAAAGACAATATTGCTTTTCATTCGCAAATTTGGCCATCCCAGCTTTTAGGGTATCGGGGTTTGGGTTCTAAAGGCGGACAAACGGGAGCTTATGGTGATTTAAATTTACCTACAGAAGTGGTGTCAAGTGAATTTTTAACTATGGAGGGTAAAAAATTCACATCCTCTCAAGGCATTGTAATTTATGTTAAAGATATTTTAGCCAAATATCCAGTTGATGCTTTACGCTATTATATTGCTGCGGCTGGACCGGAAAATAACGATACTGATTTTACATGGGAATCGTTTGTGCAACGCAATAATTCTGAATTGGTTGGCTCATGGGGCAATTTAGTTAACCGAACTTTAAATATGGTTTATAAAAGATTTTCTCAAATTTCGCAAATAGATATGAGTCAATTAGAACGCAACGATACAAAATTATTATCGAAAATAGAATCAGTTTTTCCAGAAGTTGCTAATTTAATTGAATCTCATAAACAGCAAGCTGGATTATCAAAAATTATGAAATTAGTAAATGACACCAATGCTTATATAACTGCTACAGAACCTTTTAAGCAAGACGATTTTAGGGCTAGGCAAATTCTATGGGTTTGTATACAGGCTATATATAATATAAATACTATGTTGGCACCTTATATTCCTCATTCAGCTCAAAAAGTTTTGCTTAGTTTAGGAGTTACTAATCAAAAAATTCCTATGCCACAGATAGAAACCGTAATCGATTTAGATAATTCTAATCGCCAATATCCTATTATTACAGGAGACTATAAATTAAATGACATGGCAATCAAATGGCAAATGACTTATTTAAGGGGTAATTCTAAAATAGCAAAACCTGAACCGATTTTTCAAAAAATTGATCCTAAAATTATTGAACAAGAGTTAAACGGGTTGATAAATAAAAAAATTATCTAGCTTTATAAATAATAGGAGTAGTAAGTAGATAATTATTAGTGATGCTTGAACCATTGGCGGTTGCGAAGTTTAGACATGTCCCAGAACATCGAATAAAAATAGTTGTATTTTTACAATTTAGAAAGTCGGAACTACAGAATCCTAAAGGTGCGGAAGCGTAGTAATTCTGCCCTGTATCTAAACTTATATCTCCAGGAAGTGTGGCTAATGACACACTTTCAGAGGCCGTTGGTAAAGCAGTTGCTATGTTATTAATAATTCGTAAATAAACTATTTTATTAGGGTATTTTTCATAAGCTAGATTGAAATATTTAGTTGTTATAGTGCCAGAACTAATTGGTTGAACTAAATTATAAGCTGCCTTAGCACTAGGAAATTGATTATCTGTGCTATTATTATTAACGGAATTGACTTTGCCTAAATTGTCTAGCGCTCCACTGGCTGAATTTGCCCCCGTGCCGCCTTTAGCTATTGGCAAAACAGTAGATGATGAAGCGGCATTAACTTGTGATAAATTGCCACTTACAAAAGCTACAATTCCGAATAAAAATAAACAAAATATAGTTCCTAATTTTTTAAAGGGTAGCAGTCCCAAGGGGAACTTATTCCAATTTTTCTTAATTTTCATACTAAAATTATTCCAAAAAAAAAAACACTTAATAGCCTGATATCTTTTATAATAAAAATGTTAAAAAATATCAAACTTTGTTAATTCAAAAGGACAGTAATTCCCTTAATCATATGTAGCACATTTTGCGCCGCTAACATCAACTGCATCACTTGGTTTATTCCATAGTATTTCTGGCACAAATGAGTCAAGATTAATATAAGATCCATATTCAGTCCATTGAATAGTTGTTGAGCTTGTGTACATGGCAGCTTTTAAATATAAATCAAAAGCTTTATCGTTTTTGATATAGAAGCCTATAACAGTAGAAGCAGCACAACTGCCCATTGTTTGATATATAGTAAATACGGGTTCAGTGCTTCTAGGCCATAAGTATATAGTAAACTTTTTTTGATCTTGGCTAGCAACACCCCCTAAACCCGTAACTTCAATTATTTGATAAAATTCTTCATATTTCACACCTGTTTCAAAATTTCCATTCATGACTTTAAAATAGGGATTATAGCCCCAATTATCGTGATTTAAATATTTATAGATTATAGGTATTTTCAAATTAGCCCTAGCTTGAGAGATATTTGTGCCTCCTGTTCCGCCATTAGCTATTGGCACAGATCCAGTTAATTGAGAAGCTGGTAATTTACCAGAATAATTAGCAAAATTTGTCCCTAAAATATTTGTGGCTGCTCCACTGGCTGAATTGCTGTCTGTGCCGCCTTTAGCTATTGGCAAAACTGTAGATGATGAAGCCGCATTAACTTGAGTGAAACAACTATTAATAAATCCTAAAATTGCTAATAAAAATGCACTAATTAGGACGCCATATTTTTTAATATTCATACTAAAATTATTCCAAAAAAAAAAACAGTTAATAGCTTAATATTTTTTATAACTTATTTGTTATTTTTTTTAATTTAAAATGTCTTAATATTAAATTTTAAATTGTTTTTTATAGTTGATTAATATAAATGGAAAAATATAGAATGAATTAAGTTGTCAATAAATATAAATCACCAAAAATTCAAATTTTATTTAAATTTGTTTAGTGACAAGCCTAAATAAATTGGATCCTGGCAAAACTGAAATCGGTGAAGACCAGCTGTCCAAATCAGCGGTGTTAGAATATCTTATATTACCAGTTGAATCCCCTACGATGAATTTATTGCCATCATAAACAATATCATTAAAAACTGAACTCCCTAATTGATAAGTATTCCAAGTTTGGCCATCAACTGAGGTTGAAATTGTGCCATTTGTACCCACACTGACAAATTTACCATTTCCATAGATAGCACTGCGATAAGTTGCACTACTCACACCGGTAGTGGCTTTTATCCAATTTTGGCCATTGTCATTGGAGTAATATAAAAAACTATTTCCACCCGCTATCCATATTCCAATACCGTAAGCTACAGAATAAAAAGTTTGTATTGTTGAAACTTTTGTCCAACTCATTCCATCATAAGACTGATATATACCGTGACCAACTGATATAAAATTATTAGCGCCGTAAGCTACACCCTCAATAGTTGTACCAAGATTAGTATCTGTTCCCCAATTAACGCCATCAGATGAATAACACATTGTTCCATTATAACCTGCGGCTACGATTTTTCCGCTGCTGTGAGCAATGTCTCTATAACCTGAATTAGTTGTTGAAGGACAATTAGTATTTTTCCATGTGTTTGATAATCCGGTATAAGAATAAGTTATTGTGTTAGAAGCAGCATCGGCCACAATAAATTTATCATTTATCCAATCTGCTGCGTGCCAATTGGTAGATTTCATTTGATAAGGACTTTGCCAAGTTATACCATCGTTGGAGATATTAAATTTACCAGAACCAATAGCTAATATTTTTTGACTTACTGAATTGTTTACATAAGTGTATACACTTTTAGCACTGGGAAATTGGTTATCGGTACTATTAGTGTCAATAGAATTAATTTTACCCAAATTAGTTAAAGCTTGGCTAGCTGAATTAGCTCCTGTCCCTCCTTTAGCTACTGGCAAAACTGTAGATGATGAAGCCGCATTAACTTGGGCTAAATTACCACTTACAAAAGTCACAACTCCGAATAAAAATAAACAAAATATAGCCCCTAATTTTTTAAAACTGAACTT
>JAITSD010000021.1 GCA_031288055.1 Candidatus Opitulatrix roisinitermitis
AAATTAAAAAATCCAGAAAAATATCAAGTGGTGGCTGATGTTTTAACAGGTCGCCCAGGCGTGGCTGAGGTCAGAGATCAAAGACAGCTTTTTGAACCTCTATTTAAAACCTTAAATTCAACCAGTGCTTTATCAGCAGGTTTAGCGGTTATTATGCTTTTAGCTGCAGGTCTTTTAATTACCACCACAATTCGCCTTTCAGCTCAGTCTAGGCGTCGCGAAACAGAAATTATGCGTTTAGTGGGAGCCAGTAATTCGTTTATTATGTTACCTTTTTTGTTAGAAGGCGTAATAGCAGCTTTAATTGGCTCTCTTTTAGCATTTTTTATGTTAATGTTGGTGGTAAAGTTCTTTATAGATGATTGGTTAGGTTCGTCAATTCATTGGATTCGTTTTGTAAATTTAAATGATGTTTTATTAGTTTCGCCAATTCTGATTATAACTAGCGTGGTTTTATCAGCTTTAGCTTCATTTGTGACTTTAAAACGCTACACAAAAATCTAAAAATTGGCTTTGTGGGTTTTACAAAAACTTTACTTTTGGATTTTTTGGTGGTTTTTGATATGATAAAATATTTTTATGAAAACTAGATTTTTAGCATTATTTACTGTACTAGTTTTAGCTATAATTAGTTTTGTCAATTATACTCCTAAAGCTTATTCTGATGAGTTATCAGATTTAGAAGCTAAGGCTAGAAATGCCGCTAATTTAGCGGCAACTTTAGATGCAACTTTAGAATCGGTTCAAGGTGATATAGGTAAAATAATTCGTGATTTGATTATTACTAAGGATGAAATACCTAAAGCTGATAAAGCAGCTAAAGAAGCTGATAAATCTTATAAAGTTAATCAACAAAAAGCTAATAGTCTAAAGAAGCGTTTAATCACAGCCGAAGCTTTAAAAAAGAAAATAGTTCACGATGCTGCCACAGCTGGTGATATTATGAGTCAAGCCAGAGCTACGATTGCTAAACAAGCTAGAGAGTCATTAGGTGGAGATACGGCTTTTCAAGATTTTGATGTTATTATTGGTTCAACTTCAGTTGATGAGTTTATTAATCGTATAGAGGTTAAAGATACAATTAATCGAGTTTCTTCAAGAGCTTTGAATGAAGCAGCTATTTTAAAATCAACCTCTTTGAATAAGCAAGAGAGAATTAAAGTGGTTGAGGAATTGGTGGCTAGTTTAAAAAAGGATGCCGATGTGGCTTTTGCCGCTGCTAAAGCTGATAAAGCTAGGGCAGATTTTGAACAGGTTAGATTACATTCTTTAAAAGCTAATTTGTCTCAAAGGCAAGCTGAATATGAGGCCAGAAAAGGTGAAATAGCTGCTCAGCAGGATAAAGTTAAAAAAGAGCAAGCAGCTTTTGAGGCTGAAATTGCTAAAAGACGACCATCAGGCGGCGGTGGTACAGGGCCAGCACCATCAAAAGGTTTTTTTGGGTATCCTCTGGGAGGTAATTTTATTGATTACGATAATTATGGCGAATCAACATGGGGCGGTTTACCTCATACAGGTGATGATTTAGCGTCATATTGTGGAGCACCAGTTTATGCTTCGGCAGCTGGTACTGTTATTTGGGCAGCCTCAGTGGCTTATGAAGGCGGTAATAATAAAGTTATCATTGACCATGGTACATTAGGCGGAACTAGGTATGAAAGTAGATATTCCCATTTAGCCTCATTTGCTACAGGTGCGGGAGCTAGAGTAAATAAGGGTCAAGTTATAGGCTACGAGGGAGCAACAGGTTGGGCAACGGGTTGTCATGTTCATTTTGAAATATTAATTAATGGCGGTTTTGTTAATCCTGAACCGTATCTTAGAGGCTGGTTATAAATACCAGATAAAGTTTGTTTTGAAAATATCAATTATAGGAGCGGGTGCAGTTGGATCTACCATAGTTTTTGCTTTAGCTCAAAAGGATTTAGCTAGACAAATTGTTTTATATGATATAAATGGTCAAAAAGCTGAAGCAGAAGCTTTAGATATGATACATGGGTCACAATTTTTACCTACTAATAATATAATTGGCACTGATGATATACAAGCTTTAATAAACTCTGATATTATAATTGTGACAGCTGGAGCTACTCAAAAAGATGGTCAAACTCGTTTAGATTTAGCCCAAGCCACTTGTAATATAATGAAAAGTCTTTTGCCTAAAGTAGTTAGTTTAGCCCCGGAGGCAATTTATATTATGGTGGCTAATCCAGTAGATTTAGTTACTTATTATTCTTTAAAAATAACTGGACTGTCATGTCATAAGATGTTTGGCTCAGGTACCGTTCTAGATTCATCAAGATTAAGAACTTTAGTGGCTGAATTTTGTCAAGTTAGTGTTAAAAATGTCCACGCTTATGTGGTGGGTGAGCATGGCGATAGTGAAATACCTCTTTGGTCATCGGCCGTTATTGCTGGAATAAATCTTTTAAATTGGGGAGAAGTTTATAATCGTCCAGCTTTAACTGATGCTATTAGGGATAATATAAAAAAAGAAGTAATTAATGCAGGTTATGAAGTTATAAAGGGCAAAGGAGCCACAAATTATGCTATTGCTTTATCGTGTACTGAAATAGTCAGTGCCATTGTTCATGATGAGAAGCGTATAATGCCAGTTTCAACCCGTTTACAAAAATATTTAGGTATTTCTGATGTTTGCTTATCTGTGCCATCTATTTTATCACGCCAAGGAGTAGACACTAGAGTAAATATACCTTTTTCGGATGATGAAAAAAGTCTTTTAGTTAAAAGTGCTCAAACTTTAAAAAAGGCTTTTACTAATATTGCAATTTAGTATTTTAATTGATTTTTATGAACTCTAAAGATAAATTATTAAAAAGTATTAATTTAATAAATAGATTTGGAATAAATAAAAGTTGATATGATGAAAACTGATATTCCTCAGTTAGTTTATTTTGCACCGCAAATTGCTGGTAATACTGGGGCAGCAATTCGTTTATGTGCTAATGCTGGTTCTAATATTCATATAATTGCTCCTTTTGGTTTTGATTTAAATAATACTAAATTACGACGAGCTGGTCTAGATTATCACGATTTAGTTCATTTACAAACTCATAAAAATTTTGCAGATTTTTTAGAGTTTACTAATGCACCAACTCGTCGTATATGGGCTTTTAGAACTCAGGCTAAAATTAAATACACTGATATAAAATACGAGGCAAGTGATTATTTATTATTTGGTTGCGAGGCAACGGGTTTACCTGAATCGATTTGGTCAGATTCTCATATTACTGATTGTTTGTATATCCCTATGAGAAATAGTATAAGATCAATTAATTTGACTAATAGTGCCGCTATTGCTTTATATGAGACTTATCGTCAATTAGGTTTTCCTAAATAATAAGTAGCAAAAAATACTATATTTATAACAATTTTGTTATTTTTAGAAATTAGTATGTCAAAAAGTTGAAATTGAAATATTTTTTGCTAAACTATATTTAGTTGGCAAATATACTTTTTCTAGACTTGCTAACTAAAAGGAGAGAATGAGAAGAGAAAGAATAAGCAATGGCATAGGCTCGCCTTTATGTTTCATAATTACTATTAATAATTCATCTTTAAATAGAGCTTTGCGTTGGACTTTTTCTAACTCCATTTCTGTAGGGGTGGCGGCCAGCGTTCAAGTTAGCAGCCGCCCCAGAATAATTAAAGCTTGCAGTTTACTATTTTTTTGTATTTTAGATACAGTTTCGGAGCCAGAACCTTCAGTTTTACTTCAATATTTCAAGGGTTAAAGAACAAGTGGCGGTTTGACCTTCCCCACTAACTGGCTCCGAAACGCTAAAATTGCAAAAAAATAGTAAACCGTTAAAAAAAATAATTAAATGTATATTGTAAAAACACTTAGATATTATTAGAAATAGTAATAAATATTAGATGAAACCTAAATAAAATTATAAATAATGGTAAAAACAAGAATATAAAAAAATAGAAAGGACTTATATGTATTACAATCAAAAAAATAATTACTTCAACAAAAAAGGGTTGATTATTTTTTTAAGTTTAATTGGATTATTATTTACAACAGTATTTTTTTATAATAGTAAATTGTCTTATGTATCTGAGCTTGTTGTTCCATCAAATATTAAATTGTTGAAAAATGGTAACAGTATTTTTTCTGATAATATTTTATGGTTGTATTATTTAGGTTTAATGGCTGGATTTAGGAATAACTATTTTAAATCAATAGTAATTAGGAAATAAATAGCTATTTTTTATGTATAAACTAGCGGATATAAGGAGAAATAATGAGAAATGACAGATTAGATAAAGATAATAAACAATTGGTTAATTTAAAAATAAAGTTATTAGGAATAACGGTGACTGCGAGTTTACTAATATTTGGATTAATAACTGGTGGGTTTGCTATTTTTGTACCAGATTCAAAAGCTTACGCCAATTTACAGTCTATTAATACCCTAGATACGAATACTTCAGTTTTTAAAGCAGCAGCTCCTACGCCACCTAGTTTAGTTAATTTCAGCCGAACAGGCAGAGTTTTAATTGTAAATTGGACAGCTTCTACTACGCCAAATGCGACTTATAATGTGGAAATTTATAACACTGTAGATAGTGTGATTTATAGAGCCGATAATTTGTCAACTTCAACTAATTCTTATATTTTTAGCAATGTTATAGCTGGTCAATTTACTAAGGCTAGAGTTTGGTCTGTATTGAATGGTGAAACTTCTTATAAAGATTCAGCCGAGGCTGTGGAAATACCCTTAAGAACCGTAAATGCTACTAACTATTTTAAAGATATTGCTAATTTATCAGCCGATAGCCAAAGAGCTATAAATTGGCAGTTTGTTTATGGTATAACAAATGGTTATAATCTAGATCAATATAAACCAACTAATAAAGTGACCCGTGAGCAGATGGCAGCTTTTCTACATCATTTAGCTGGCACCCCTCGTAATTATAATCAAGACAACCCTTTTAATGATATTTTTGCTAATGTGTTTTCAGAAGATATTTTATGGCTTTATTATTCGGATATTGCATCTGGATACAGTCATAATCGTTTCAAACCAAAAAGTTTAGTTACTCGTGAACAGATGGCTATATTTTTATATAAATTAGCTGGTAGTCCGGAAATTTCCAATATAACTAATAGTTTTAGTGATACGAAAGGTTTATCTGAATTAGCTCAAAAATCAATTGAATGGTTATATAACCAACTTATTTCTGTGGGTTATGATAATTCAACTAAATTTAAACCGAAAAATAAATTGACTCGTGAGCAAATGGCTTTATTGATGAAACGAGTGTCTGATATTTTAGTTTTAAATTCATATTTAGAAACAGAGGTTTATGGAGCAACTAATTTTTTAAGTACTAATGTTGCAAGAAGCACTATCACTAAATTGTCATTTGTTGATTATATACCAGCTTGTACAGATGCGGTGGATATTTCAGCTGATAAATCTAAAGCAATTTTAGCTTGTATTTTTAATAAATCAGAAATTGTGGTTGGTCAAGCTGGTGGAGTTATAGCTAATCCCAAGGATAGTAGTTATTTATTCGCCGATTTAAAAAATACCGGTTTAATTAATTTTGATATTTCGGCTTTTGATGCCTTTAATACTGACAATATGACAGGTACATTTTCTAATTTTAGTTTATCAGCAGATTTAATTTTGCCTTTAGCTTTTGGTTCGAAAACCGCAAATATGAGTAGTTGTTTTGCCAATGCGGCTGTGAACTCAATTAAATTTTCCGAAGGTTTTGGACAAAAAGTAACCATGGCACCTGGTATGTTTAGTTTACTAAACATTAATCAAACACTGATATTACCAGATAAATTTGGACAATTGCTTATTACTGCTAATAGTATGTTTTTTCGATTTAATAAAGCTAAAGCAGTCTCGATTAATATAATTTTTAATTCTCAATTCGGTACCAATTTAAAATTAGCTCCAGGTATGTTTTCTGAAGTTGTAGTGACAGGAAATTTAGTTTTTCCCAAAAACTTTGGTTGGAAAATAGAGTCAGGTTCAAATGTTTTTTCTGGTATAATTATTTTACAAGGTAGTCTTATATTACCAGATAATTATTGTTCTGATGTAAATAGTATTGCTTTATTAGTTTTTGCTGGTGCTAAAATAGAAGGTGATATCATAGTGGGACAGAATGCTTTTTCGTATGTTAATTTACCGGCAATTAATATATTTGATGGTGCAAATATTCTTGGAAATGTGGTATTTGGTTCTAAAGCTTATGCTAAAGCTAGTAGTGTGACAGCTTTATTTCAAAATGTAACTATTGGCGGTAATTTGATAATTAGCGATAATTTTGCACCTGATGCTTTAGATATGTCAAACTTTTTTTCGAAGTCAAAAATATTTGGGAAAATAACTTTACCAGACAATTTTGGCTCTAAAGTTATTAATTTAGCTGGTTTTTTTGAAAACGCCACAATTTATAATAAAATTGTTTTGCCGCCATATTTTGCGCAGACGACTAATAATATAACAGATTTTTTCCAGGGAGCTATTTTACAAGCTGATATAGATTGGTCAGGTACTGATTTTACGGGTAAAACTAATATAAATACAAGTGCAACTTTTAAAGATTTAGTGGTTAATTCTAGTCATTTAATAGTTAAAAATCAAACTTCAAAAGATTTTTTTGATGCTATAACATCAAATCCAGCACCAACTGGATTTATAACTGTTAAACAATAAAGCTGCTTTTATTAATTAGTTTTTTAACTAGCTTTAGTCTGTTTTCGCATAATCAGTTTATAATTATTTTCAAACAAACCAATTGGATTTGTAATTTAATTGACATTTTAATTAATTTTTAAGTAATTATATTAAAAATTATTCATATATTTCGTTTCAGTTTCTAATACGTTTCGGGCCATATATTACTTGTTGTGGCACCGGATTGCCTTCGAGTATCTGTAAAAAACGTCACAGATCCGGGATTGTCCACATATATGACATTACCGTTCCATTTAACATTACGAAACATACTCTCTATTGGAAAATCTTTCCAAGCAAAATCGGTATTCGTCCAATCAAAATCACTGTGATTAAAAGAAGCACCATAAAACATATATGACATATCATTAGCTGATTGACCAAAGCCAGCTGGAAAACCACCTAGTGTATCTGGTAAATTTACGAAATAAAACATCTCACGCATATTTTGAGCAGCCTTGCCCAGATTTCCTGGAATGCTGAAATATCTGGCTAATTTGCTTTGTGAAAACATATGTGATGTATTAGTGGCTTGATCGCCAAATCCATTTGGAAAGTTTATACCATTTGTTAAATCTGTTTGTGCAAACATATAACTCATATTTTGAGCTCTGGTTCCAAAACCTTGAATAAGGTTAATTGCTCCAGTAAACTTGGCTTGGTTAAACATCCTCGACATATCAGTCGCCGTACTGCCAAATCCAGTAGGCATAAAATTGCTAAGGCTTTTCCCAAAAGTGGCTTCCTCAAACATACCTAACATATCTGAGACATTTTTGCCAAAATTTGCTGGGAAAGGTGCCAAATTAGTCAAGTTGGCATGTCTAAACATAACAGCCATACTAGTGGCTGATTTACCGAGATTTTCAGGTAATTTAAAACTATTTTCACCTGTAAAGTTGACATAGCTAAACATATTACTTATATTAGTCGCTAAACTCCCAAACTCGTTTGGTAAAACAATGTAATTTCTTACCAGACTACTAGAAGTGTCAAACATACTACGCATATTAGTTGCTACGCTGCCAAATTTTGCTGGGAAAACTATTTCTTTTGCTACTATACAGTAAGCAAACATATCCTGCATATTAGTAGCCGAATTGCCAAAGTTATTAGTTAAAGTAATATTTGAATCGCTATTAAAATAAGAGTTGTAAAACATATAAGACATATTTTCTGTGGCAATATCTTCTAAATAAGTTGTATCTAAAGTAACATAAGGGGAAGAGGTCCTAAAATTGGAAAACAGATATTTACTATCTTTGTTAAGATTGACTCCACCTTTTTGTCCAACAGTTATTTCTGTGCCGTTAACACAGGCTAAAATTGAACCAGAATTATTATTTGAAACATCTGTTGGATTAGAGCAAGAGGGTAAATAATTAACAAAGGATAATTTTGTCATCTGCTGGCGAGTTGGTGATTGAATACCTAAAAAAGTCGTAGGCTTGGCTGTTTCCACTTTCAGAGTGGGTAAGTCTTTTATTTTAATATTGTCAACACTTGCCCCAGTATTTGTTGTTAAATACGTTTGACTTTTTAAATTTCTTACCCAAAATACATGGTTATTCCAAAATACGCCATTAAACATGGCGACTGTAAATGCTGTGGAATTGCCAAGGTTAGTGCTTGACCAATCAATATCAGCTCTGAGTTTGATCTGTAAAAACATAGCAGTCATACTAGTTGCCGCAGATCCAAATCCCGCAGGTAAACTAAAACTAGTCGTTGGTAAAGTGGCATTAAAAAACATACCACCCATACTAGTTGCCGCAGATCCAAACCCCGCAGGCAAAACAAAATCGGCTGGTAACGAAGCAGCTTGCCACATAGATGTCATATCAATTGCCGCACCGCCAAACCCATTAGGCAAAATAAAGCTAGTTGTTGGCAATGAAGCATCAGAAAACATACCATTCATATCAGTTGCTACACCGCCAAACCCATTAGGCAAACTAAAACTAGTTGTTGGTAATGAAGCATTATAAAACATATTATTCATGTCTAGAGCCGCATCCCCAAATCCAGTCGGTAAAATAAAACTATCGGATAGGGTAGATTGACTAAACATCCCAGCCATGCTCTCTATACTGCTATATTGCAGACCTGAAAAATTAATTGCAACTCCGGTGCTAATTGTTAGATTGGAAAATAAATATTGACTATTGGCATTGGCAACAACTCCTCCTATTTGACCTACGGTAATTTCTTTGCCGTTAACACAAGCTAAAATTAATTTAGAATTGTTAAATGAAACATCGGCGGGGTTATCACATGTGGGTAAAGTATTTGAAAAAATAACTTTGCTAATTTGTGAACGAGTTATATTGGGAATAGATAGAAAGTTGTCAGGGTTATAATTTTCCAGCTTTAACCAAACAGCTTTAATATTTAAATCTGTGGCTCCCGAATCAGTAATTAAAGTATTTTGATTAGCTATATTTTGCACCCATATAACATAGCCATTCCATTTAGTCCCTCTAAACATATTTGTTTTATCAGCTGTAGAGCCAGATAAATCGGTACGGAACCAGTTAATATTACCGTTTAAAGTGGTATTGGAAAACATATAATACATTTGAGTAGCATTTTGACCAAACCCCTCAGGCAATGAAAAATTAGTTGGTAATGAAACACTATCAAACATATAACGCATACTAGTCGCTACATTGCCAAATCCATTTGGTAAGACAAAATTTGCTGGCAGATTAGTTCTACTAAATATACTAGACATAGTAGTCGCTGCACTGCCAAATCCATCAGGCAAAATAAATCCAGCTGGTAATGAGGTTGTTTGGAACATAGTTGCCATATTAGTAGCCGCACTGCCAAATCCCGCAGGCAGAACAAAATTATCTGGTAAAGCGGTATTCATAAACATACCACCCATATTAGTCGCTATATTGCCAAATCCACTTGGTAAATTAAATCCATTTGGTATCTTAGTATTTATAAACATATTAGACATATTAGTCGCTATGCCACCAAAATCAGATGGTAGGTTTAATATAGAGTTTAATTTACTACCATAAAACATATTTTTCATATTAGTTATAGATGATGTATTAAAATTGTTTAAATCAATTGTGGCTTCATTAGACTTACCTAGTCCACAAAATAAATAACTACTATCAGCATTAGCTTTGATCAAATTATTTGACCCAATTAAAATTTCAGTGGAATTAACCACGCAAGCTATAATACTGTTATCGTTATTGTTTGAAAGATCGGTTGGATTTGCACAGATAGGTACGGTTTGTTGAAATGATATTTTAGTAATCTGGCTACGAGATGGCGAGTTTATGTCAAAAAACATATCTTGGTTGGTGTCGATTTTTAATGTGGAACTTTTAATTTCTATTCGTGTATTATCGCTAATAGAGCTATAAGTAATTAAAAAATCTCTGGTTTTTATATTAGCAACTAATATAAAATGATCATTCCATTTTGTATAACTAAACATGGCACCTTTAGAAGCTGAGGAATTAGTTAAATCAGTGCCTGTCCAATCAATATTGCCAGTTAAAGTGGCATCATTAAACATCATAACCATATTAGTAGCTACTTGACCAAATTGGGCAGGCAAAACAAAGTTATCTGGTAACGAAGCGGTATTGAACATACTAGTCATATTAGTGGCTTGTGAGCCGAAGCCAGCTGGCAGCACAAACCCCGCAGGCAAAGTGGCTTCATCAAACATATTACTCATATTAGTTGCTAAACTCCCAAACCCAGCAGGCAATGAAAATCCGTTCGGTAAATTAACATAAGAAAACGATCCACTCATATTAGTTGCTAAACCCCCGAACCCCGCAGGCAAAGATAAATTAGTAGTTGGCAACGAAGCATCAAAAAACATATTACTTATATTAGTTGCTAAACTCCCAAACCCGGCAGGCAGGACAAAATTATCTGGCAAAGTAGCAAGCCTAAACATAGACGACATATCTTGTGCTAAACTCCCGAACCCCGCAGGCAAAGATAAATTAGTAGTTGGCAACGAAGCATTAAAAAACATATTATTTATATTAGTTGCCGCACTGCCAAACCCCGCAGGCAAAGATAAATTAGTAGTTGGCAACGAAGCATCAAAAAACATATTACTTATATTAGTCGCTAAACTCCCAAACCCG
>JAITSD010000028.1 GCA_031288055.1 Candidatus Opitulatrix roisinitermitis
CGAAGATCAGAATTTCTCACGGGATAGGGAGTGTCCCCTTTTCAATGTCCCTGAAAGAAGGCCTATTCGGGTGCGGTGATAAGAAGGACTGGGTGAAAGCCGGGTGTGGTAACTCCGCACGCCCGGTTTGACGGGGGGTACTGGAAACGGGGCGGAAGCTACCGCGCCAGTCTCTACCCTACTGCATTACTCTTTGTCTAGAAAATAATCTCTTAATAGTAACTAAATTTATAAGCTAATATTCAATCCTGGCTTTCCATATAATTATTATAAATTTATAAAATAAAAACATGGTAATTTTTAAATTTTACCATGTTAAATTAAGATAGATATTATATTATTTATAAGATGCTTATAGATTTTTAGTAATACAGTTTAATCTCTAAAAAGAAATGCCTAAGCCGAGTTGACCACTGTGAGCTGTATATGACTTCCGTGTTTCTAAGTCATAACGGACAAAGAAATCTACAGAATTTGTAAATTGAACTTTTAGATCTGTACCAACTGTAAATCTATGTTTCCCGCTATCAATGCCTCTGATAGATGCAGAGTCATTAGAGCCAACAAATCCTACTCTCATTTCTCGATTAGGCTTATTAGCCATAAATACTCCACCTACTTTAAACGATGGGGTTAAGAGAATTCCGCTAGCAGATTGAAAAGTACCATATAATTTTAAATTAACAGGTATTTCTAAATAATCAAAACTAGAATTATCATACCAGTTAGCAATAACTAAATTGTTAGGATTAGAACTTATTTTTTCAGACCAACTCTTCTGGCGGAGATGAACATAATTCAACCCTACACTGGGTTGAAAGAAAATGCTGTCAGATAAAGTGAAAACCTTACCTAAATCCAGACTTGCCTGAAAACTGTTGCCCTTAAAATTAGCTGTTTTATGACCACCATAGACTTGATTAGCATCAAAATCATTATCAATGAAACCAAAACTAATATTTCCATCTATGAATATACCATTTTTGAGTTTGTAAGAGCTATAAGCTCCGATACTCACAGTTTTAATTTTTATATCAGATAAACCATCATTAATTTTAAGTTTACCAGAGGACCATGCACCATTGATACCTAAAGTTAAACCAGGAACGTTTTCAAGTTCACGATCATATCCAAGGACAATCCCTCCAAGATTGTAGTCATAACCATAAAAACCATCTAGATTCTTTTGTTTGATCCATGACCCCATAGCTGTAACCCATATCCGGTTTAGATTGTCTTGACTTCCAGAGGATGGGGGATTTAAGTAATTCGAATGAAGGTTTACAAATCTATTACCAAGTACATAAGTTATCTGGTAGATTGTATCAATAGAAATGTTTACTGCATTGACTCCTTCTTCTCCAATTATTTGTTTTAATGCTAAATCTGCTCTAGAATATCCATTTTGTGCATCATCTAAAGCTTGAGTAATATATTGATTTAATGAATTTTTAAGATTACTTGGAATATTTCCTAATACTAAGGTTCTCGCTATAAGAGAAGCAGAGTTAAGACTGTTTTGATTTTGTCCATGCCCTCCCGACTGTGCAATTTTTAAAATATCATCTTGTATGGCTTCTTGTGTTTTGGAGCCACTTATGACAAGACTATTGCCGTTTTTTTCTATTTGATATAAAATGCTATAAGGATAATTATTATTTGCATAATTACTGGCTGTAAAAAAAGGAACATTTTCTTTATTATATATATTTATAGGTAGTTCAACTATTGCGCCATTTTCAATATACGCTGTTCCTGCAACCGTTATAAGACTTATACCAGTATTATCTACACCAACTTTGTAAATGCTGTCGCGTTTAAAATAAAAATCACCTGCAACATTTAACTTCCCTTGAGGCTCAATATCTATGATTCCTTTTTCTCCAAGATATAGCCTTTGGTTTACATTTACAATGCTTTGGCTTCCAATTTTTAGAGTTCCTCCAGTCCAATCAGCTGTAAAAGGCTGATTAGTTGTTGGATTTTTAAGATCTAATAAATCTCCAGTTTGGTATCCTCCAAGATGTAAGAAACCTTGACCATAGGTAGAACCTGGTCCATCGTTAATATTTATATTAAGCGTTGAATTATTTTCAACAATTAATTGGCCTAAATCACCGATTTCTAGTCCAATTCCAACGTTTATAGTTGCTGGCGATGAAATCGTATTATTCCCACCTACAATACGAAAATAAGCAGGAGCAGTTGATTTATTATCATCAAATCCTACCCATAACGCACCGTTTGATGTTTTACCTGCATTAAAAGTACTTCCAGCATCCATTTGGAATGAAGCTGATCGCCCAGTAGCATCTTGTACTTCAGCATATGTGGTCGCAGTGAATGTTTTCCCTGCCGCTAGATAGGCTTCAGTTCCATATTCAAATGATGCTTCTCCATTAATAATAACATTGTCGGTAAAATTAATTATACCTCCAGTGAATTGAGCAAAATTAGAAGTCCCACTTCCAACAGATAAATTTTGAAAGTTTAAAGTACCTTGGCTTACTTTATTGAGATTGCCAGAAATAGTAATACTACTTCCAGAAGCCATGTTTAACACAGCACCATCGCCTTGAATATCAAAATTACCTCCAATAGTTATCGTATTTGGAGAATTAATATTAAGTGTTGCTCCTCGAATATTTAAATTTTGATTGAAAAATCCATTACCTCCATTAAAAGTGACTGTAACACCAGTAATAGATACAGTATCAACCCAGTTTTGATCTGAAGTATATATCTGATTAGATGTAATGTCAGTATTAGATAATGAAAGTGGAACATTTATAAATATAACAAACATAATCAGCAGATTAGAAACGATAAAAACTGTAAAATTCTTAATGTTTAACATTATTACTCCTCATACTATTACCATTTTAGTAATGAATTAATATATTATTTATTTAAAAAAAGTTAATCAAAATATATATTAGCTATTATTTTAATTTTCAATACTTTTAATATATTATTAACTTTCTTTATTGGCTAACTGATATATTTTTTTTCTTATAAATATAACTGCATTATAAATAAAATCCAGATTAAACTCAATTGCGGTTAATTTCGTCCGTAATCGTTGAAAGCGCCGCAGCCCAAGATGTCAACTCTGTGGGCCCAGTAATGATCAAACGGGAAAAACCTAGTTATTTTCTTTTTGACTAATTTTTAACACAAGATGTTGAGTTTCCGAATCATTTGGCTGGTTTTAATAGAAATAAATAAAATATTTATTTAATTTTTAGCTTAACATTTTGACTAAAAAAATCAGGAAAATTTATTTGTCTGGTGTAAAAAACTAAAATTTTAGCGTAGTTTTACCTTGGCTACAAAATAGCAAGCCAAGGATCTCCATGGTGAACTAAAGAGTTATTTTGATGATATACCCAGGGCCGAAAACATTAGCCGCGCCATGATACCTTCTTCCGCCATCTGCTTTTGAGGTAAAAGTTGAAACCGTCAAATCATTTCGGTCGTCAGTATAGGAAAAAAAAATTAATGTAAAAATCAACATAACAATTTTTATTTTAACATAGTTTTATTTATAGTGCAACAGGGTGAAAGAATCAAACAGGGCGAATGTACCAAAAAAAATTTATTTTTCGTCAGTTCCGGCATGAATATTGCTAGCTTATCATTCCCTTATCTTAACCTCAACTCCTAACTTAGATTATGGCATGGATATTGCTA
>JAITSD010000042.1 GCA_031288055.1 Candidatus Opitulatrix roisinitermitis
TTAGAATATTCCAAAAGTAAATCTCGAATGTGAACAAAACCTTTAACATCATCTATATCATCATCTATAACAGGATACCTAGTATATTGAGCTAAAACTGAAGTCTTTATAATGGCTGAGATTTTATCATCTGCCTCTAAAAAAATCACATCAGTTCTAGGTTTCATAACCTGCTGAATAGTTCTTTCGCTAGCCTCAAAAATATCTGATAAAATCTCCTTTTCCTCTTTAGGTAGTTCATCATGCCCCATAACCATAGTTTTCAATTCGGCTGTGGTAATATCATCTTTTAAAGTTTCTGGATTGCCGCCAACTATTTTAACCACAGCATTAGTCGATTTTGATAATAACCAAACTATGGGCTTAGAAAAATTAGAAAAAGTATTAATAAACGACGCAGTTATTTTAGCCACTTTTATAGGATTAGCTAAGGCTAAGCGTTTAGGCACTAATTCGCCAAAAACTAATGATAAATAGGCCACCATTAAAGTAATAATTACTAAAACAATTGTATAACTAGCGGCAGTTGTTACAGGAAAAGAAGCAAAATATGGTTCAAAATAAGGCACTAGAGTGGCCGCGCCAAAAGAGGCCGATAAAAAACCAGATACTGTCACGCCTATTTGTCCAGCTGATAAAAACTTATTAGGGTCTTTAGCCAAACTTACCACTCGTAAAAATTTTTTGTCACCAGCCTGTTTTAACTGTTCTAGTTGTGACTGCCGCAAAGTTACATAAGCCATCTCAATGGCTGTAAAAATACCGCCAATAGCTGTGAAAATTAATATAACTAATATATCAAATAATAAATCCATAGTTAAAATAATTAGTGATTTTTGGGTTCCGAAACAATTTCCACAATTTCACCAGATGGTTTGACTTTATCATTATCAAAAGTCCATTCTCTATCAGTTAAAACATGAGCTAATACCAAACCTAAAGCCACAGCACACAAAACAGTTGTAACTTGAAAAAGCCAAAAAATCCCCATATTTATATCTTTAATATTTATATAATATAAGGTATTATAAAGGGCTGCTCCAGGCACCATAATCACAGCTATTGATACCGAAAAAGCTAAACGAGGTATATGTCTTTTAACTGAGAAATAATTTGAAATAACTCCAGTGATTAAGGCTGCAAATAAAGCTGCCGCAGCTTGTGGTAAATTAATATAACGAATTTCGGTAAAATAAATAACATTGGCTAAAGCGCCTAATATCCCACAAACAAATGCTAAAAAAACTGGACAACCAAATAAAAAAGCAAAACCAATCGTCCCAAAAAAAGAGGCGATTGTAAAAAACAAAATCTGTAAAGCTTCAGGTGATGCCATATCTATAGGTTGTACTGGCACAAAACCTGTAACTCCTGCCACAACCCACACAGCAAAACCAGCCACAAGTAAAACTGTAATAGCATAAAGGATTCTTTCCACACCTGAGGAAAAATCTAGTTTAGCCAAATCTAAAGCTCCTGTTAACATAGGAAATCCAGGAATTATAAAAATCATTGAAGCCACATAACCGCTCATAGCCACAACAACACCAGGCATTAAAAAACTAATAATATTACTAGATAAAATATACACAACACCAGCTAAAACCACACTGGCTCCTATACCAGCAAATTGATTAATGTATTTTTTAGACATATACCAACGCAAAGTTTGACCAAAAGCACCTCCAATAAAAGCACAAATAGCCGCTGGAACATTCAATCCAATTATCAAAGATATACCAGCACAAGCCATAGCCGTCAAAACACCTATTAAGGGACTATCATAAAGTATCGGTCTAACCTCAATTTTATCTAATTGTCTATTCAACCAATCAAGTCGTTCATCATTATAATTATTATTCTCACTAACAGTTTGATTATGGTTTTTCCGGATTTTACGAAAAAGCGGTAATTTAACAATTTTTTCTTCAATTAAAGGTTTGTCTTTTTTAATGCCGTAAATTGGCAATTCTTTATTGTCTTTTATTCTATAAGCTAATTTTTCTAATTCATATATTCTGTCAACATTGACTCCCACGGTTGAAATATCGTGAACTCTAGTTAAAGTGTAACCTTTAAAACGACAAGTGGAACTAATTTCAGTTAAAGTTACATGAGCTTGATTTTCAATACCTAAAAAGGCGGCTACTGTTTTCATAAAATCTTTCACACCATAACCGCCGCAACCTGACGATAAAGCTAAAACTCCCATACGCATAACAGCATAAGACTTTTTTTCTAGTTCTCCGATAGTTTCGTAAAGCGGTTGCATATTTTCAGTTTAGCAAACGCTCATAAAGTCTAGATCTGATTTTTATATTTAAATTTAACTCTAAATATTATAATTTTGTTATTTTAACAAATTTACACATAAATATGTATTCTTTAAAGTCATAATTAAATAGTAGACCAAAAAACTACTGATATCCAAGTTTATATTGGATTTGATTTATTACGGAACAAGATATTTTGAAATCTAAAAATCATGAGGCAAATGTTTTAAGTTCTTAAATAATCTAAACGCAGCTAGTTTAAAAAATAACTAAGGTCTAAAATGGAAAGACAAGAAAACTAAAATTCAAGGAAAGAACAAAATAAAGTCTGATAAAAAGTCAGATTATTTCAAATAAATAATATTACTGAGAATATCTGAATATTACAGTTATAGTATTTAAAATCTCCATGAAAAAAGAATAAAAACTAACCAGTGGGGAAGGAAAACCGTAACAAGTTAACCACAAACTGGTTAGATAATGAACATAAGGAAATAAAAAACAAATTAATAGCAGATGAAAAATAAAGAGAAAGAATAAGTTAATAAATAAACATAAGAACAAAAAAGAATTAATCAATAAAGGACAAAAATTATGAACAAATCAACGACTAAAACAAAAATAAAAAATCAATCAAGTAAATCAACCGAACCAGCTAATAAAAGATCTAAAAATGGCATAAGCTTTAATATTTTAACTTGACTTTTAATGAAACTATGTCATCTTTTGACCAACAACAATAATGCCTATAGCTAATATTTATAGGAATCGACTCACTAAGGTGAGGCCAAATTAAAAATAATTAAAAAATAAAGAAATATTTAAATGCCATTACTTCTTTCTACAACAATTTTATTAGAAAAGATTTAAGGCCATAAGTGTTTTTTTTTTTGAGGAAAAACTAAATTATAGGAAATTAGATTATAATATATTTGAATAATAATCGTATTTAAATATTTTTAATTCTTTAATCAATAATTTCCTAATTCTATATAGAAACATAAAAAGGGGAAATTTAAAAAAAATGAAGAAATATACAAAATATACAACAAATACTTTAGTGGCAATTATAATAACAGCTTTAAGCTTAACTGTTTTGCCAACACTTAACTTGCCATATGCCCAGGCTGTAGAAACCCC
>JAITSD010000044.1 GCA_031288055.1 Candidatus Opitulatrix roisinitermitis
TGGATAACTTGCAAGTTTTTTTGAGCTTGAATAGTATTGTTTGCCCCTGTACCGCCTTTAGCCACTGGCAAAACACCTGAATAGTTGGCATAATTGTTTCCTAAAATATTTGTGGCTGCTCCGCTGGCTGAATTGCTGCCCGTGCCGCCTTTAGCTATTGGCAAAACAGTGGATGACGAAGCGGCATTAACTTGTGATAAATTGCCACTTATAAAAATAACTATACTGAATAAAAATAAACAAAATATAATTCCTAATTTTTTAAAGGGGAACTTATTCCAATTTTTTCTAATTTCCATGTAGGTTTTTCTATTTTCCATACTAAAATTATTCCAAAAAAAAAAACGGTTAATTGCTTTTAAATTTTTACAATAAAAATGTTAGAAACAGTGTTAAAAAAATAGGTATGTCAAAAATTTATAATTAACTAAAAACCAGCTAAAATTAAATTATGAAAATACATATCGGATCAGATCACGCTGGTTATGAATTAAAAACTGCTGTTATAAATTATTTGCAAAAATTAGCACATGATGTGATAGACCATGGAGCTTTGACGTATAATTCAGATGATGATTATCCAGTTTTTTGCATTGATACGGCTAAAGCGGTTATGGCTGATTTAAAGGCTGGAATTGATTGTTTAGGTATTGTAATAGGTGGATCAGGCAATGGCGAACAAATATCAGCTAATAAGGTTTCAGGTGTGCGCTGTGCTTTAGTTTGGAATGAGGAGACTGCAAAATTAGCTAGGCAGCATAATAACGCTAATATAGTTTCTTTGGGGGCTAGAATGTATTGCGAAAGTGAAGCCATAAAATTGGTCAAGACTTTTATAAATGAACCGTTTTCTAACGGGACTCGACATATTCGACGAATTAAATTAATTTCTGATTATGAAATAAATAAAGGTATATAAAATTGCTTAGTTTTATTTTATTTATTTGATGATTTATAGTGTTCAAAATTTAAAAATCTTTGGGTTTTTATTTAAATGATAAACTTAAATTATGGTAAAAGCGAATCAAACTTCACGAGAAAAAACTGTTAATAGTGATGTTGAAAAAACTTCACAAGTGGAATCTAAAACGGCTTCAAATCAAACTTCCAATCAAGTTAGCGAAGCTGAACAAATTCGTATTCGTAAGCAAAAAAGACAAAAATTAATTGATTTAGGGTTACAAGCTTATCCACTAGATTTAAAAGCTACAGATTCGATAGATAGTATTCGTCAAAAATATTATTATTTAAAAACTGATGAACAAACAAATGAAGTAGTTAGTATGATTGGCAGAGTTATGTTTTTAAGGGGAGCTGGAAAATTATCTTTTGTGGCTTTGCAAGACGGCAGAGGTAATAGGCTTCAAGCCATGTTTTCGTTGGCAGAAATTGGTGAACAAACTATGAAATATTTTCGTGAATTAGTTGATATAGGTGATCATTTATGGGTTAAGGGCGAAGTTATTTCATCAAAAACTGGCGAATTATCAGTTTTAGTTAGTTCATGGAAAATGGCCTCTAAAGCTTTAAGACCTTTACCTGTTTTACATAAAAATCTATCTGATGATTTAAAAGCCAGACAGAGATATTTAGATTTTTTGATTAATTCAAAGGCTAGAGATGTGGTTATACATCGTTCGGAAATAATTGCAGCTTTGCGTCAAAGCCTTATTCAAGATGATTTTATGGAAATTGAAACCCCTATGTTACAAACTTTGCATGGCGGTGCAGCGGCTAGACCGTTTATTACTAAAATGAATGCTTTTGATATTGATTTATATTTAAGAATTGCCCCAGAGCTTTTTTTGAAAAGAGCCGTGGTGGGCGGGTTTGACAGAGTTTTTGAAATTAATCGCAATTTTAGAAATGAGGGTATGGATTCCTCCCATTTGCCTGAGTTTTCTATGTTGGAATTGTATCAATCTTATAGTGATTATAAAGATATAGCTAAATTAACCCAAAAATTAATTCAAACAGTTTGTCAAAGTGTTTTTGCTTCTCAAAGTATTATTTTACCAAACGGTGAGATGTACGATTTTTCAGGTAATTGGGATGAGATTTCTCTTTATGAATCTTTATCTAAAGCACTCGGTGAATCAATTACTCCTGCTACACCTAAAGATAGATTAATTACCATTGCTAAAACTAAATTAGAGCCTAGTGCCAAGAAACAGCTAAATGATACTAAGGAGATAAAGAAACTAATTTCAGGCAAGTTGGTAGAATTGTTATGGGAACAATTAGTTTGTCCATCTTTGGTTCGTCCAACTTTTGTTTACGATTTTCCAGCTGACAATTCCCCTTTGGTGTCGTCTCATCGCACGAAATCAGGTTTAGTGGAAAAGTGGGATTTATATATAAGGGGTTTTGAATTGGCAACAGGTTATTCGGAATTGGTTGATCCAGTCATTCAAAAGCAACGTTTTGAAGCACAAGTTAAATTAGCTAAACAGGGCGATGATGAGGCTATGAAAATGGATAATGATTTTATAGAAGCTTTGGAATATGGTATGCCGCCGACTGCTGGTATGGGTATGGGAATTGATAGATTGGTTATGGCTTTTACTGGCTTAGGTCTGCGAGATACTATAGCTTTTCCCTTGGTTAAACCAGTTAATTAATATATAGTCAGTAAGGTAAACTAAAACTATGCCAGATTTCGTTCATTTACATTGTCATACTGATTATTCAATGTTGGACGGAGCGGCTAAAATAACCGATTTAGTTAATCAAGTGTCCGTATTAAATCAAACTGCCGTGGCAATTACTGACCATGGCAATATGCACGGGGCTTATAAATTATATGAGGCTTGTAAAGACAAAAATGTTAAACCTATTTTTGGTATTGAAGCATATGTGACACCTGGTACATCACGGTTTGATAAAACCAGAGTTCATTGGTCTAGTGTTGGATTAGATGGTAAATATAGCCCCGATGATGTGTCAGCTAACGGTATTTATACTCATATGACGCTATTAGCTGCCACTAATGGCGGTTTAGCAAATTTAATTAAAGCCTCATCTAAAGCCTCATTAGAGGGGCAATGGGGTAAATATGCTCGTATGGATAGACAGATTCTATCGCAATTTTCTCAGGGTGTTATTGCTACTACAGGTTGTCCATCTAGTGAAGTGCAAACTCGTATAAAATTAGGACAAATGGATAAAGCTATTCAAGCTGCTGGCGAGTTTCAGGAGATTTTTGGTAAAGATAATTATTATGTGGAATTAATGAATCATGGTATTGAAATAGAAGCTCGCACTAGAGAGGCTTTAATTGAGATTTCTCATAAAATTAAGGCTCCGCTTTTGGCCACAAATGATTTACATTATGTTAAAAAAGCTGATGCTAAAGCTCAGGATGCTATGTTAGCTATCAATTCTGGCGATACTTTAATGAATCCTAAAAGATTTAGATTTGATGGTGATGGCTATTATGTTAAATCAGCTGAGGAAATGTATGAGCTGTTTAAAGATATTCCAGAGGCCTGTTCTAATACTTTAGAAGTTGCTCAAAGGTGTCAAGCTAGTTTTACCGACGATAAAGGATTAATGCCAGTTTTTCCTACATCTGAGGGTATTAGCGATGTGGAATATTTAAAAATTCAGGTTTTTGACGGTTTGAAAAAACGCTTCCCGCAGGGTATTCCTATGCCAGTGATTAAACAAACTAAATATGAATTGGACATAATTATTAGTATGGGCTATTCGTCATATTTTTTAATAGTGGCTGATTTTATAAATTGGGCTAAATCTCAATCTATAATTATAGGGCCGGGCAGAGGTTCAGCAGCTGGTTCTATGTTGTCTTATGCTTTAGGTATAACTGAATTAGACCCTATGAAACATGGACTTATTTTTGAAAGATTTTTAAATCCAGAGCGGGCTAGTAAACCAGATATAGATGTTGATATAGAGGAGCGTCGGCGACAAGAAGTTATTGATTATGTGTCAGATAAATATGGTGAAGATACTGTTTCCCAAATTGTGACATTTAATATTATAAAAGCCCGTAATGCTTTGCGTGATTCGGCAAGGATTTTAGGTTGGCCTTATTCTGTGGGTGATGAATTAGCTAAAGCGGTGCCGTCAGATATTCAAGGTAAAGGTATAAAATTAGGTGATATTTTTAACACTGAATATGCCAGATATAATGAAACAGATTTTTTTCGCAAAGTGGTATCTAATGATAAAAAAGTTTTAGAGGGTAAAGCCTCAGTTTTGCCAAGACAATTTTTTGACAAAGACGGTCGAGAAATTATGCGAGATGAATTTGTTGATTATGGAGGTGTTTATAATTATGCTGTGAAAATAGAGGGTTTAATTAGAAATTGGGGGGTTCACGCTTCAGGTGTTATAATGTCGTCTAAACCAATTCAGGAAACTATTCCAATTATGCGTCGTGAAAAAGACGGGGCAGTTATAACGCAATTTGAGTTCCATGATTGTGAAAACTTAGGCTTAGTTAAAATGGATTTTTTAGGTTTAAAAAACTTAAATGTTTTAGGCGATGCTTTAAATAATATTAAAAAATCAACTGGTAAAACTATAATTTTGGAAAGTTTGCCATTGGATGATAAAGCCACTTATAAAATGGTGGCAACTGGCAACACGCTAGGGGTTTTTCAACTTGATTCACCTAATATGAGATCTTTACTTAGGCGAATTAATACTGATAAATTCAACGATATTGTGGCCTGTATAGCTCTTTATAGACCTGGTCCTATGGGTATGAATTCACATATTAATTATGCTGATATAAAAAATAATCGCAAACAAAGAGTTTCCATTCATTCAGAATTAGATGTTCCTTTGAAGGAGATATTAGATGAGACTTATGGTTTAATCGTTTATCAAGAGCAGGTTCAAAGAGCTGCCCAAAAATTAGCTGGTTATACTTTGGGGGCAGCTGATGAACTTAGACGAGCTATGGGTAAAAAACAAAAGCATGTTTTAGATGAACAGTTTGTACCTTTTTCTAAGGGTATGAAAAAAAACGGTTATTCAGATGAAGCTGTTAAAAAACTTTGGGATACTCTTTTGCCTTTTGCTGATTATGCTTTTAATAAAGCTCACGCTGCAGCTTATGGTTTAATAGCTTATTGGACAGCTTATTTAAAAACTCATTACCCTAATGACTTTATGGCAGCTTTGTTATCTAACGAGGAAAATACCGATAAATTAGCCACCTATATTAATGAATGTAATCGGATGAAAATACCTGTGCTTTTACCAGATGTTAATCAATCAGAATATGATTTTACGGCTATTGATAAGACTATTCGTTTTGGCTTTGGCTCAGTTAAAGGCGTGGGCTACGATGCTATTAGACGAATTATTGAATGCCGCGAAGCTAAAGGCGAATTTACTTCTTTTATGGATTTTATAAATAAAGTACCAGCTCCGGTTATTAATAAACGCGTTTTAGAATCTTTAATAAAATCTGGTTCTTTTGATTCTGTGGAGCCGTCTCGCAGAGCTTTGTTTTTAGTTTTTGAGGAAGCTGCTAGAGAGGTTATAGACACAAAACATAAAGAGGCTGAGGGTCAGCTTGATTTATTTTCCGGCAGTTTTGATGATAATTCGACAATGGCTTATCAAATAAGCGTGCCTAAGACTGAAGAGTGGGATAGAAATACTAAATTAGAATTTGAAAAAGAGATGTTAGGTTTTTATATTTCTGAACATCCTCTAGAGCAATATCGTGACAAGTTACAAGATATTGCTAATGTTACAGTGGTTAAGATTTTAGAGCATTTTCAGGATGCGGCTGATGAATCAATGACTGAGGATGAAAAACAAATTGACCAAACCACTCAAAAATTAGATCAAGAGCAGGTGATTTTAGCTGGTCGACTGCAAACAGTTGATGTAAAAGTTTCTAAGAGAAATAACACTTATGCTAATTTAGTTTTAGAAGATTTATCTGGAGCTATAAGTATGAGTTTATTTGGACATCGTTATAGCGAAAACGCTTATTCTTTAAAAGAAGGGGCAGTGGTTAAGGTTGTTGGTAGGTTGAATATAGATTATAGAACTAGATCCGTTTCAGTCAATGTTCAAACTATTACACCAATTAGTTTTTAAAAAGGAGTTAATATGCCATACAGAATGGAATCCGATTTTTTGGGTAGTGTAAAAATACCTAGTCAAGTTTATTGGGGAATTAATACTCAAAGGGCTATTGAGAACTTTAAAATAAGTGGTCATATCTTGGGTGAAGAACACCCTAAATTAATTGAAGCTTATGCTTTAGTGAAAAAAGCTTCAGCTAAGGCTAATGGCGAATTAGGTGAAATACCTAGTGTTAAAGTTGATGCTATTATACAAGCTTGTGATGAAATAATTGAGGGTAAATTATTAGATCAGTTTAAAATAGATGTTGTTCAAGGTGGGGCTGGTACTTCCACAAATATGGCGTTAAATGAGATTATAGCTAATAGGGCTTTAGAAATTTTAGGATATAAAAAAGGTCAGTATGATATTATAAATCCTAACGATGATATAAATAAAAGCCAATCAACTAATGACACTTATCCAGCTGCTTTAAAACTTTGTATATATTTTGTGGTTTCGGATTTAAAAAAGACTATACAAAAATTAATAGATGCTTTTGAAAAATTGGCTAAAGATAATAAATCTCATCATTTAATGGGTGTTACGCAGTTACGCAATGCTGTGAAAATGAGTTATTATGATTTGTTTCATGGTTATGCTTATTCATTATCGGATGCTATGGTAAATATTGATAATTCTTTAACTGTTATGTCGGAAATAGCTTTAGGCGGTACAGCTATTGGCACAGGTATAGGGGCAAATGAAAAATTTGGACCGTTGGCTGTGAAATATTTAAATGAGTTCACTGGTATAAAGTTTATTTTTTCTAAAGAAGCTGTATCTATTATAAGTGATCCTGGCAATTTTGCCACAGTTTCATCGGCTTTAAAACAATTTGCTCTTAGAATTGATAAAATATCTAATGATATAAGGTTATTATCTTCGGATAATTTTGATAATTTTACTATACCGCCCAAACAGTTAGGCTCATCAATTATGCCAGCTAAAATAAATCCAGTGATTCCTGAAGCTATGAACGCTGTGGCTATGATTGTGATAGGTAATGATGGTATTATAGACAATGCTTTAAAATCCGGTCAATTACAATTAAACCACTTTACACCTTTAATCGCTCATAAATTGTTAGAATCGATTTTTGAACTAAAAAATGTATTAATTATTTTTACTAAGGATTGTGTAAAAGATATAAAAGTTAATTTTCATCCACATTATAGACCAAATAATGATGCGGATTTTTTAACCCATTTAATGCTTAAAGTCGGTTATAAAGCTGCCACGCAAATTAAAGTTGAAGCTCAAGCTAGGGCTGTTAGTCTAAAAATAATTGCTAAGGAAAAAGGTTTAATATAGGTTTAGTCTAATAGCTTAAATATTTATAACATTTTACATTTCTCCCACATCGTTTTCTTGAATACCAAATTTATAATTGATAAAATTAATGTATGTCAAAGGTTATTGGTCGGGATTTAAGTTATATTTTTATCTTAGGGTTGTTTATGACTTTTTTAACGGTTAATTCCATTTTTAACAGTAAAGCTGAAGCTGTGGAAATGTCTAATTGGGATGCTGGTCAAATTATAACTGATGGTAGTTTTTGGACAACTGGTAAAATGTCAAAAACTGATATTCAAAACTTTTTAAATTCTAAAAATAGCACTTGTGTATCTAATGGTGATAATAAGTGTTTAAAGGATTATGTGGAAAAAACTAGTACTAAATCATCTGACGCTTATTGTTCTGGCACATTTTCTGGTTCTAATACTGATACAGCTGCTTCAATTATTTCTAAGGCCTCGCAAGCTTGTAAAGTCAACGAAAAAGTCCTTTTGACAATGTTACAAAAAGAGCAAGGTTTAGTTACGGCTTTATGGGCGTATTATGTTGATCCAAACGGTGTTCATAGTAATGATGATTCGCATTTTAAATCAGCTATGGGTATGGGTTGTCCTGACACGGCAGCTTGTGATTCAAAATATTATGGTTTTTCTAACCAAGTTTATAACGCTGCCAGACAGTTAAATGTTTATAGAATAACGCAAAGTTATAATTACAAACCTTACAAAGATAATTATATACAGTATAATCCGAATACTAGTTGCGGCGGCTCAAATATCTATATTTCTAATTGGGCAACAGCTGCTTTGTATACCTATACGCCGTATCAACCAAACGCCGCCGCCTTAGCCAATCCATATGGAACGGGTGATAATTGTTCGGCTTATGGTAATAGAAACTTTTTTAGAATCTTTTATGATTGGTTTGGCAGACCGAATTCCTATTATGTTAAAGGAGCTATTGCTAATAAATATAACGATTTAGGTGGAGTTAATGCACGATTGGCTGATCCGACTAGTTATGAGTTGCCAGTATCAGGTAAAGGTGTGGCTCAAACTTTCCAAGGTGGAAATATTTATTGGCGAAGTTTAACTGGTGGGACTTATGCGGTTTGGGGAGCTATTAAATCCCGCTATTCGTCTTTAGGCGGTTCGGGTGGCTTTTTAGGTTTTCCCACCACTGATGAATTAAGTGCGGCTAGTGTGACGGTTCAAGTTTTTGAATCTGGTAGTATTTATTGGATCAAATCTAGTGGTAAAACTTTTATAACTAAGGGTGCTATAAGAAATAAATATAATTCTAAAGGCGGTACGGCTTCATTTTTAGGTTTACCTAAATCTGAGGAGTTAGGTGCCGACGGCGTGGGGCAAATATTTGATAATGGTAAGATTTTTTGGAGTCAAAAAATTGGTGCTTTTATTACTTCTGGCGGTATAGGTAATTTATATAATGAAATGGGTAGCCGCACTAGTAAATTAGGTTATCCTATAAGTGACGAAATTGTTGGCGATACATACACCTATCAAAAGTTTGAAGGCGGTCAAATTCGCTGGACAAAAACTAAAGGAGCTTGGACAGTTTATAACTAATATTTATAGCTGTTAATATAGTAATTATTTAGAGGCTGTCAAATATATTTGATAATAGCGTTTGATTTTATAGATGTCAAAAAAATATATTCAGAAATTATTCCAAAAGAAAAAACAATAATAGGAAAAATTAACTGCCTTTAATTTTGACATTTGTAGCATCAGCTCCAGTGCCGTCGATTAACCAATCAACGGATCCTTGATTTTGAGCTAGTACAAAATGTCCGTTCCAAGTAACACCAATAAATATATTAGATTTAATGGCTGTGGAATTAGTTAAGTTTGTGCCAGACCAATCTATATCACCGTTTAGTGAGGCCCAAGCAAACATATAATATATATTAGTTGCCACACTGCCAAATCCTGTCCCCAAAGAAAAATTAATTGGTATGGTGGCCCAAGCAAACATATTATTCATATCAGTCGCTGCACTGCCAAATCCATCCGGCAAATTAAAGTTCGTTGTTGGTAAATCAGCATTTCTAAACATAGTTTGCATGTTTAGAGCCACACTGCCAAATCCATTTGGCAAATCAAAGCTAGTTGTCGGTAATGAGGCATTATAAAACATATTATTCATATCAGTCGCTGCACTGCCAAACCCATCCGGCAAATTAAAGTTCGTTGTCGGTAATGAGGCATTATAAAACATACTACTCATATTAGTTGCCGCATTGCCAAATCCATTTGACCAAACAACAGATTTTAGTTTGCTGTTATTAAACATATTTGCCATATTGGTGGCGGACGGTGTAATAAAATTAGTTAAATCAATGTCAACGCCATTAGATATAGT
>JAITSD010000103.1 GCA_031288055.1 Candidatus Opitulatrix roisinitermitis
CGTCGCGCTAAAATCGGTCATGGCTGATTTGGCGTAGATCTCATTTCCAGGGAACGATACTTCCTCCATCGCCTTTTTTCGCCTAAGGCGAAATTTATTATTTGGAGGAATCTATGTCCGCCGCTATTTTTAAACCTAATACCCTCATTGATTGTCAGTACTAGAGTACCAAATGAAATTAATACATACCTTACAAGGATAAATAAACATAATGGAGAAATTAACAATGAACTACAGTTAATTTACGTTATTGATAAAAATACTAAATTACCTATTTATTTTAGAATTGTTGCTGGAAATATTATTGACAATACAAGCTTAATAAATACAATAAATACGTTAAATTCATTTAATATAAATATAAAATTCTTATTGGTCGACGCCGGCTATTCGTCAGCACAGAATATTTTACAATTAATAGAAACAAACATACCTTTTTTAACAAGAATGAGCCAAAATAGAGTAGAATATAAAGCACTTATAAAAAATTATATGCATATATTATGTTAGACGAAGAACGTCAAAAGCATGAAGAAATTAATATAGTAAGAAATTATCTAGAAAATAAAGATGAAAAAGATTAATATGAAAATAAATTATTATTTTCAGGAAAATTTATATTAATTTCATCACAGGAACTCGATATAAATGAAGTATTACCATTATATTATCAAAGACAAACTGTAGAACAAATTTTTGATATTAGCAAGCCATATGCTAATTTGACGCCTTTAAGAGGATATACAGAGAGAACTATTAAAGGTATTCTTCTTATATGTTTTTTATCTACTGTGATTTATAGCTTAATAAGTTTAAACTAGTAAATAGTAAATATAGCGCATTTGCTGCAATATGTAAAATACATTATTTACGTATTAAAGTTTATGAAAAATCTATAATAGTTGAAGAATTAAATAAAGAACAAAAAGAGGTGTTTACATTTTTAAATCTTGAATGTCCATTTAAGTTAGAAAATGGTATTATATTAAAAAAAAATTCATTTCTCGGTTCCTTAAGTGTAAAAAAGAGGAAAAGGGGTCGCCCCAAAGGGAGTAAAAAGAAACCTAATGCTAACCCTGTGGTTAGCCTTCCAGCTCCGTTGGCCGAGAAAAGGGGAAGAGGCCGACCTAAAGGAAGCAAAAATAAACCAAAGGTCGGGTTTACCAAGGTTTGACATATAGTATCTTTAAAAAAAATTGTAATAGAAAAAAAATTGGGAATTATCGATATAGGGCGTTATTTATTTTATAATGACAATTATCGGCTGAGGTTCTTTTTCCAGTACTATAGCTAGACGTACAATGCTTAAACTTAAGCAACCGCCGTATTTCTAGTAAAAAAGTTGCTCAACCAAAAAAGCCAAGCTCGCTCAATATTTTTAGTAAAAGCTGGATATTTTGGGCTTAATAGCTTCTATTAAATTTAGGTATAAATTATGAGGCAAAACTAACCCTAAGAGATTTATGAAGCCTTCATCTCAGGCGATTTCTTTAGTTAACTTCATTAGCGCGTTACTCAAAGGGGCTCTTCGGAGCGAAGAAGGCTTTAACGTTAACACGGTCGTAGATAGCCACCACTAGGGCTTTTAGGCTTTTTAGGCTTTTAACGTTCAGCTTAAAAGACTCAGCGTAGCCTTTTGTGGCCATAGCTCTAACGGCCTCTTTTAAGGCGCTATCTAGGTAATTATCAATATCTTCGGTTTTATCTTCTGATTTAACAGAACGGTATTTTATTTCTACGATCACTCTTTGTTTGTTTGGTAGGATTATTACGAAGCTAGTTTGGTCAATAGAGCCGGCCTGTCCACCAATTGTTTCAAAGCCAGCCGCCGCGAAGGAGGCTTGGACAAGAGAGTGGTAATATCTTTCTTCGCTTATAGGTTGGCGATGCATTATGTTTGACAATAAATAACCGATAAACCTGGCGATGAACTTAGCGTCGTTTTCAGCGAAGGCTTTAGATAATTGCATCCTCAGTTTTCTAAAGTCGACCCGGCTGAGTTGAAATACGGTTTGAAGGCAATACTCAATATAGCTAGTTTCAACCTCCCAGTTGGGAAACCTAAAGGAGTACCGCCCCTCTCTTTCGTCTTCCTGTTCTTTTTTTACTGTATCCCATTTGAGATTATCAATAGCTAGATAGCCGGTATGGAATAAAATCGGAACCGCCTCAAGGCCTCCTAATTCGGCTTTTTTTATCCTTTCCAAGGTATAGCCATCCAGTTTTGGCTGTATGAGGTCTATAGGCCTTTCCTGAATTAGCGTCGAAATATGATTGGGTTTCCCCGATAGAGGCCAATAGACGTCAAAATTCTTGGCGTAAAAAAAATTGAGTATAGTATATGGATTAAGCACCCTCTCTGGTCCAAACCAATCGTAGCCGTCGTACCAAGAAAGTATTTTTTCTCTTAGATCGCTAATGTTCGCGTTTGATTTAAAGTAGCCTCTGGTTATAAGGTTTTCAAGAGTCTCCTTCATCCTATCGGCGAAAAGAAAGTCGAACTCGGAAATGGTAAAGCCGCACGAGCCGGCGTAACGTGGGGCAAGGGAGAGGTCTTGAAATTTATTGGGCCCCGAATCCAGGGAGGTTGAGGCGAACCTCGTTATACCTGTGACGAAAACGAAGCGAAGGTATTTATCATTATTTTTAAGCGCACTGTAAAAGTTGTTAAGGACCTTGGCGTTGGCTTGCGCCAGGTCTGGCTCGTTCGTATATGTCGACACCGAAGCGTTGTACTCGTCGATTAAGAAGACCACACCCGCGCCGTATTTTTTTGATAGCCCTTCGAGAAGTTGGTTGAGTATCTTGTCGTAAAATTTGCTCGTCACCTTGACGTCCTCGTTCTGAGCCACTTTAGTGAGGTCTGCGACGATGTATTTTTTAAGATTATCCGGGTTTGAGGTTTCAGCGTAGTTCATTGTAAGCCTTATTACCGGATGCTTTTTAAATTCATAACCTAAAGAAGCGATCTTAAGGCCCTTAAATAGATCTTTATCTCCACTAAAGAGCTGATCTATGGTATCTAAAAGGAGAGTCTTGCCAAAGCGCCGAGGTCTTAAGAGGAAACAGCTTTTAAAATTATTTATCATTTCAAATATGTAGTCGGTCTTATCCGCATAAAGCTTATCTTCTGAAATTATCTGACGAAACGGTTGATCGGTTAAGGGTAGTTTTTTCATGTTTTCTCCTCGCCTCGTGCGCTCGTTAATGCGCCGGGCAACATTTAGACTAGTTTGAAGGTCTTCTTTCTATTATCGCATAACCAAAGCCTAAAGGCGAAAAGCCTCGCCGAAGGGTCGGAAAAATATTGGGTGATAGAGGGTCGGTACTTTGCGCTTCGGCCCTCAGGGAGCCAAGCACCAGCGTTAGGGCTCTTAAATATTATAAAGCTCCAAAATGGGCGACGATAATTGTTTTTTTTCGGAAGAATTTATAGTTAGTCGCCACAAAAAAAGGCTAACACCATTAAATTACTTCATTTTTTTTTAATTTGCTTTAATTTTAAGATGATGAAATGAGTAAAAACTTAGGCTTAAATAAAGAAATGAGTAAAATTTTGTCCTGTTTTTTTTGTTGGCACAAAAATTGCTAAGAGCGCAATATTCCATTTGAATATTTTTTTTTAATACTTTTCATTTTTCCAGATTTTTAACTTGACAAAGTCTCTATGATTTGCTACTATAAAAAGATTGAAACCGTATTTCATTCATTCTTTCAAGGAGTTGATCATGGACCATTATTCACCACCTATAAAGGAAACAATTTTTAATCATCCTTTAATTGAGGTAGCTAATCAAAAAGATCCTTTAGTTAAGCTATATTACGCTATCAATTGGGAGAATCTTATTTTAAAAATTAGTAATTTTTATCATAGTTCAATCGGTAGACCTTCTGCTGACCTTCGTATTTTAATTAGTATGAGCATATTACAAAACATTTATAACCTTTCAGACCAAGGTGTTCTTAATTTATGGGTACAAAATTATGTATTTCAAGCATTTTCTGGGCAAGTATTCCTAAATATAAATCTACCTTTTAATTCAGCTACATTGTGTAATTTTAGAAAACAGATAGGTGTTGAAGGCCAAGAAATAATATTTGCAGAATCAGTACGTATCCACGATGTTGAATGTCTTGAATCTAAAGTTATTATTGACACTACTGTACAAGAAAAATATACCGCTTTCCCAACAGATGTTAAATTAAGGTTAGATGTTATTAATCAATGCTGGGCTTTTGGAGAGCATTTAGAAATTGAATTTGATGTTGATTACCATGACGAAGTCGCTCGACTAAAAAAATTAATTAATTTTACTAAATCAACTAATTCAGAAAGTAAAAAGGCTCAAATAGAGGATGCAAAACTTTCTTTAAAAGATATTGCTAATAATTTATTAGATCAACTAAGTATCAAAGCTCATGATGAGACAAAAAAAGATTCTATCTTTATCAAATCAATGGAAAATTACAGAAAAGCTGTTAACCAACAAAAGGACGATAAAGATAAAATTTATAGTATATTTGAACCTCAAGTGTACTGTATTGCCAAAGGTAAGAATCATGTCAAATATGAATTTGGTAGCAAAGTGTCAATTGTTATTGGGGTAGAGCATAAAATAGTACTAGGTGTTGTTAGTTTTGAAAAAAATACTTATGATGGCGATACAGTGGATCCGGTTCTTGACATGATGCGGCGTTCTCATAACGATTACTCCCCAAATACCTTTGTCGGCGATCTTGGCTTTCGTGGTCGCCCGTTTGTCTCTGACGTAAAAGGAATTACTACAGCTGAACTTCCCTCTATAGCTGACCCTCAAGAA
>JAITSD010000108.1 GCA_031288055.1 Candidatus Opitulatrix roisinitermitis
TTGCTATTGCCACAAAACCAAAAAAAACTGAAACGAGTTTGGACAAAATAGCATCTTTATTAACCGCTAATAATAAATTATTATATCGTTTAGTTTCTAAATCAGATAATAAGGAGTAATTTTTATGATTCGTATAGTTAAAGGTCCTAATGTTGATAGGAATTATTTGACTAAAATAATTGATAGGATTGAATTTCACGGTAAAAGAGTAGTTCTTGATAATTCAGAGCAAAAATTAAGTTTAGTTTTATCTTTAGGGGGTGACGGAACTATTTTAAAGGCTAGTGAAATAGCATATGCTAATAATGTGCCTATATTAGCTATAAACTTTGGTAGAATGGGTTTTTTGACTGCGGCTGATGGGGCAGATGCTATGATAATTTTACATAAATATTTTTTGGACAAATATGTTATAAGAAAACGTCGATTGTTATCAGTGTTAAGCAAAGATGAGGAAATTGGTTGGGCACTCAATGATGTAGCTTTAGAAAAGGCTGGCACTTCAAAAATGTTAGCTTTATCAATTTCAATTGATGATGTTACTCTATCAACTTTTGGTGCAGATTCTGTTTTATGCTCCACTGCCACAGGTTCCACAGCTCACGCTTTTTCAGCTGGTGGCCCAATTATGTGGCCTAATGTGGAAGCTTTTGAAATTGTGCCAATAGCTGCTCACGCTCTTTTTTCTAAACCTATAATAGTTGGTCCGAAAACTAAAATAAGTATTAAAGTTTTGTTAGATTCGCCATCTAAAGCGATTATTAGCTATGACGGTAGGCGTAACAAAGCTATTTTATCAGGCGAGAGTATAGATGTTTCTTTATCTGATAAATCAATTTCGTTTATAACATTTGCTAATGATAATTTCACAACTAAATTAGTTAATAAGTTTCAGCTACCAGTGCATGAATGGCGTTATATAAATAATATTAAATTTGCGGATTATGAAAATTATGGCTAAAAAAAATAATTTATCAATTCCAACAGATGATTTTAAAAATATTGATATGGAAATTATTGTTGAAGAAATAGCTCAAATGCGTTATGATTTAGAAAAGTTACAAAATGGTCTCCAAAGCTAATGACAAACATTTGGAATCATTTGTGGAATATTTCGAGACCGGTTATAGAAAAGCAACTGATAAAAGTGTTGGTTTTGAGTTAGAACATTTAGTTTTAGATAAAGATTTAAATCCATGTAAATATTTTGGCGATAAAGGTATAGAAAAAGTTCTATATCGGCTAAAACCGTTTTACCGAAATTGTCAATTTGATAATAATCATTTAATCGGTTTAGATCGTTCTAAAGTTTTTATTAGTTTAGAACCAGGTGCCCAGTTGGAAGTTTCGATTGGCCCTTGTAAAAATACGATTGAATTAGAGCAACATTATAATCAGTTTCGAGCAGAAATAGATCCTATTTTACAATCTATTGGTTATAAATTAATTAATTTAGGTTATCAACCTAAGGCTTTAGCAAAAGATATTACACTTATTCCTAAAACTAGATATCGTATTTTTGATAAGTTTTTTATTGGTTCTAGACAAAACGGTAGATATATGATGAGAGGCACAGCTTCCACACAGGTAACGCTTGATTATATATCTGAACAAGATGCTATTGATAAGTTTAGATATTTATTTGCTTTAGGCCCTATATGGGCTTGGTTGTTTGCTAATACCCCAGTATTTGAAGGCAAAACTAACATTAACCCTTTGTTGAGGTCGGTTATTTGGCAGCGGGCTGATTTACGGCGAGCTGGTATTATTGCTAATATTTTTGCCAAAAATTATTCCTTTATTGATTACGCTATTTTGTTAGATACTTTACCTTTATTGGTCATTGAAAATGGCGAGGCTAATGGTTTAAGTGCTGCTGAAGTTTATCCTAATAGAAAATTGGTAATTTCGGAATTAGAATATATTATTTCCAATGTTTTCTTTGATGTTAGAATGAAAAACTTTTTGGAGTTACGAACAGTTGACTCTTTAAAAATTAGTCAAGTGACACAGTTAATAAATAGCGTGACAGGAGTTTTTTATAATTTACAAAAGTTTGCCGCAGTTAAAGAGTTATTGGGAGATTTAACAGCCGATAAAGTGATTTTGGCTAAAAAACAAATTATTCAATATGGCCAAAAAGCTTTACCGTATGATAAATCTTTTGAAGATTTTCAACAAATATTATTATAGATTTTAATTATGCAAAGTTCGTTAAACAATAGTACTAAAACTGCTATACAATCTAATTTTATTAAATTTAAAACCCAAATATATAATTTGCGTCGAAAAATTCACCAAAATCCTGAATTGGGATGGCATGAAATACAAACCACAGATAGTTTGTGCGAGGTTTTGGATGAATATAATATTTTATATAAAAGGTTTCACCCTACTGGTTTAATGGTGGATATTTATGGTAATTCAAAAGATAAAAAATTAATTGCTTTAAGGGCTGATCTAGATGCTTTAGCTATAAAAGAGTCTAAAAATATGCCTTATAGTTCAAAAGTTGTTGGTTTTATGCATGCTTGTGGTCATGACTTTCACACCGCAGCTTTGTTAGGGGCTGTGTTAATTACAAATAGTTTAAAATCAAAGTTGAATAAAAATATTCGTTTTATTTGGCAACCATCTGAGGAAAAAGAACCGTCTGGAGCTTTAGGTGTAATTAAACAAGGAGCTTTAAAAAATGTGGAACAACTATATGCTTTACACTGTGATCCATCATTAGAGGTGGGAACTTTGGGTATTAGATCGGGTGCTATTACATCAGCTGCTAGTGGCGTGGATGTGACTTTATTTGGTAAGGGCGGTCACACTTCAAGACCCCATTTAACCTCTGATATTGTTTATGCTTTGTCCTCGTTGGTGGTAGAGTCGGCTGGTTATTTGTCTAGACGATTAGATCCAAGAACTGTGACAAGTCTTATTTGGGGTTCTCTACAAGCAGGTGAAGCACCTAATTCAGTGGCCAGCCAAGGGCAATTGGCAGGTTCTTTTAGAACTATGAGTTTAGAAATCTGGCAAAAAGCTGAAGTAATTTTAACCAAAATGATTTCTGATATTTTACAGCCTTATGATTTTAATTTACAAATTAATGTGGCTAAAGGAATTGCCCCAGTAGTAAATAGTGAAAATGCTACCAATATTGCCAGATTTGTGGCAGGTAGGTTATTTGGTGAAAATAAAATTAAATCAGTGGCTAGATCTTTAGGGGCAGAGGATTTTGCTTGGTTATTATTGAATAATAAATCTGACGGTTTGAAGTCTGACGGTGCTTTAATTAGACTGGGTGTTAGAGGTCATAATTCATCAGAGTTTGATTTACATACTAAAAGCTTTCAGGCCGATGAAAAATGTTTAGATACCGCTTGTCCCTACTTAGCAGCTTTGGCTTTGTTTTGATTTTGGACTATAATATTGTGTATAGCCTCCCAGGCTAATAGAGCACATTTAATTCTAGCGGGGAATTTGGCTACACCTATAAAAGCTGATAAGTCATCCAGTTTATCCATTTTTTCACTAGTTAGTTCTTGCCCCCTAGAGTTCATTAATTCTAAGAATAATTTATAAACTTCTAAAACCTCGTCAGTGGTTTTACCTATTATCCACTCGCCTAAATAATTAGCACTGGCCATTGAAATATTACATCCTAGACCTGTCCAAAAATAATTATCTAATTTATTTTTGGTAAAACTACCAGCCACTTTAATTTTATCTCCGCAGTTAGGGTTAAATTGTTCAGTTATTAAAAAAGAGTTTTGTATAATTTTCTTATTGAATTGATCAAGGTTATATCTAGCGTTATTTTCGTTGGCTAAATCCAGTATTATTTCTTGATACATTTGTTTTATTTCTGGACTAACCATAGTTTTAGTATATCAAGCCTTAGGCAATAAAGATTTTGTAAGGGTTATCTAATTCGTGCTATACTGTATATAATATTATAAATAGTTATAAGTCGTTATGTGTAAACTTTATAAGTTGCCAGTATAGACTTGGAGAATTCGCATAGTGGTCTAGTGCGCACGCTTGGAAAGCGTGTTGGGTGTTAAAGCCCTCGAGGGTTCAAATCCCCCATTCTCCGCGTTCATAAACTGAAAGGGGTAGAGATGGTAGTTAGACGAAAAAAGGTTTTAAGTATTGTATTGGCAGGCGGTAGGGGTACGCGATTAGCACCCTTAACTGATATAAGGAGTAAACCTGCGGTTCCGTTTGGCGGTACTTATAGATTAATTGATTTTCCTTTGTCTAATTTATTAAATTCCGGTTATCCTAAAATAATTGTTTTAACTCAGTATAAGTCTCACTCTTTGAATAAACATATTTCGGCTAATTTTGCTATGTCAAAACTATTGGGTTCTTATATTACGCCTGTTCCGGCTCAACAAGTTTATGGTGAACACTGGTACAGAGGTTCAGCTGATGCTATATATCAATGTAAATCAATTATAAATGATGAACAACCAGATATAATTGTGGTGGTGGGAGCAGACCATGTCTATCGTATGGATTTTGCACAAATGGTGGAATCGCATATTGATTCAGGGGCTGAGTTTACTGTAGCTGGTATTAGACAACAACGCGTGGACTCTAAAGAATTTGGTATAATAAGCCCTAATGAAAATAATAGAATTGACGAATTTTTGGAAAAACCAGCTAATCCTAAAGGTTTGTCTGACAATCCTGATGAAGTTTTGGCTTCTATGGGAAATTATGTAGCTGATGCTAAAGCTTTGTTAGATGCTTTGGAAGTTGATCAAACTAAAGCTGATACCACACATGATATGGGTGGTGATATTGTGCCGTATTTTGTTAATCGTGGAACGGCTGGCTATTATGATTTTAAAAATAATGTTATACCAGGTGATTTATCCCATACTCATTATTGGCGGGATGTTGGAACTATTGAAACTTTTTACGATGCACATTTAGATTTGATTTCCCCAGATCCTGAATTTGATTTATATAATCAGCTTTGGCCAATTTTTGCTGGTAATTCTAATTTACCGCCAGCTAAGTTTGTACATAATTATGAGGGCAGACGCGGGGTGGCTTTAAGATCTTTAGTTTCACCAGGTTCAATTATTTCTGGTGGTGAAGTTTTAAATTCTGTGGTGGGAGTTAATGTTAAACTTAGTTCATGGTCAACTGTTTGGTCGTCAATTATTTTTTCAGATGTTGTAATCAAACGACACGCCAAAATAAATAAGGCTATTATTGATAAAAATGTCGTGATTGAAGAAGGTGCCACGGTTGGAGTTGATAAAAATTTAGATTTAGCTAGAGGGTTTACTGTCACAGATACGGGCATTACTGTTGTGCCTAAAAATACTATTGTTGAGGCTCAAATAGCTTAAGATTTATAAAAATCACGTTAAATAGGTTGGGTTAATTGGTTAGATTAGTTAACTAATTTGTCCTCGAATTAAACCTAATAATTTAGCTGAGTTTTCAGTCCATTGTTTTATAGGCTTAGGCGATTCTAAAATAGTACATTCAGCTGTAGAAAGACCTGAAGTTATATAATTTAAGGAATGCTCATTGGATACTTGTTTATTGGTAAAAAAATAAGATATATCAGAAGCAGATGGTTCGTGACCAATTAACATAAGGGTATTAATATTGTCAGGCGTTTGATGCACTAAAGCAATTATGTCATTTTCAACTTGGTTATATAAAGTATATTTATATTCTACTTCAGGCATATCACCGAAAATCTTGGTTATTTCAGTTAAAGTTTGCATAGCTCTTTTAGCTCCAGAGCATAAAATAAGTTCGGGTATAAGGTCTAAATCGCGAATTATTTTAGCGGTATTTTTGACTCGTAGCTTGCCTTTTTCAAGTAAAGTTCTGTTGGCATCTGTCCCGGATTGAGCTGTACTGGTGGCCTTTCCATGTCTAAAGTAAAGCAAGTGATTTGATTGATGATTTATGACATCGTTCATAAAAACAGTATACCAGTTATTAAAATAGTCAAGCCCAAAATGTGATAGACTGTTAATGTTAATTCCCCGTGGTGTAATCGGCAGCACGCCGGCTTTTGGTGCCGTCAGTCGAGGTTCGAGTCCTTGCGGGGAAGCGTGTTAGATAGTGTAATAATTTTGACAGGTGGTCAAGGAACCCGTATGAAATCTAAGACAGCTAAAGTTTTACATAAATTATGTGGTAAAGCCATTATTCAGTGGGTTTTAGAATCTGTTATAAAGTTGAAGCCTAAAACTATAGTGGTGGTGGTAAAATATCAAGCTGAGGATATAAAAAAGTTTATAAAGTCTTTAAAAATATCTAATATAGTTTTTGTTACACAATCAGATATTTATGGCACAGGTCAGGCAGTTAAAGATGCTTTGGAGTCTGTCGGCAATATAGGTGAGACATTAGTTGTGGCAGGTGATACACCTTTATTGAAGGCAACTACTTTAAAAAAGATGTTTGTAGCTCATAAGGCGTCTAAAGCTAAAGCAACTTTATTAACTACTAAAATTGATAATCCAACTGGTTTTGGTCGAATTGTGCGGCAAAATAATAAAATAGTTAAAATAGTTGAAGAATCAGAGGCCACTGCAGAGCAAAAAGTTATTAAAGAAGTTAATACTTCTATCTATATTTTTGCTATAGAAACTTTACGACAATTTATAAATAAATTGCAAAATAATAATTCCAAATCAGAGATTCTTTTAACTGATATTATATTGTATATAGCTAAAATTGAACAAGTCCAAATAGTTATGAATAATGATAAATATGAGGTTTTAGGAGTAAATGACCGCGTGCAATTAGCGCAGTTGTCAAATTATAAATATTTACAAATTGCTAAACAGCATATGTTAAATGGTGTGACAATTATGGATCCTAAAACAACTTATATTGAAGCTGATATCAAAATAGGACAAGACACAGTTATTTTGCCGGGTTGTATAATTACTTTTCCATGTAAAATAGGCAAAAATGCTACTATCGGTCCTTATTCATATTTACGGCCTTATACGCAATTAGGTGATGGTGGAAAGATCGGTGGTTTTGTGGAAATTAAAAATGCTAAAATAGGCAACTTATCAAAAGTGCCTCATTTATCATATGTGGGCGATGCTGAAATTGGTGACGCCACTAATATTGGAGCGGGATCTATTTTTGCTAATTACGACGGTGTTGAAAAACATTTTACAAAAGTGGGCAAGAATTGTAAAATCGGTTCAAACACAGTTATAATATCACCTAAAAACATTGGCGATAATGTTTATACGGGAGCCGGTACAGTAGTTTTGTCAGATATAAAAAATGATGAAAAAGTGGTTAGCGATAATACAAATAGGAGGATTTAATGGCATCGAAAAAATTAAAAATTGATCAAACTAAAAAATTAATTTT
>JAITSD010000109.1 GCA_031288055.1 Candidatus Opitulatrix roisinitermitis
GTGTCAATAATATATTTTTGCAAGCGTAAAATATTTGACTGGCTATACATATTTCTGATAAATTTAGCACTTGGTCTTATACTAACAATTTGCTTACTCACATAATCTTTAGCACCTAATTTCTCAGAGTAACTCGCTAAATTGTTATCAGAACCTTTATCAGGATTATAATTTTTCTCCACACCTGGCAAAGCTCTTTTATCTAATAAAACCGATATATAAAGCCATAATAACTCAGGTTGATAACGCAAAACCACTCTAGCTGCATGAGCTGCTCTAATTGAATAAAGATATCCTTTATATTCTGGTTCCAGCCAAACTAATGGTACTAATCTAACAGTGGCTTTATTAGTTTCAACGGCTTTTTTTAAAAGTTTTTGATATTTAGAAAAAAAAGCACTTGATTTTTCACATTGAAAATCAAAAAAAATGGTATAGTGAACAGTTGGTTCACTTTCAGTAATTTTACTTTTGAAATAAAATTGACAAGCAAAATCATCCTTTTTTATTTCGACGGTTTCACCATTTATCATATTAAAGATACTATCATATATAAACAAATCATAAAATTATATTTTAACTAATAAATGTATACCGTCATTAGCATAATTTTGTTTAACGATATTAAACGGATTGTATAATTTTAAAATATTTTGACTATTCTCATAAGGTACTACAACTTCTTTTAAATTGACTGTTTCTAAAAGTTTAGTCAAAATAACTGTTTTTAAATTCTTTATACCAAGATTTTGTTTAACTGATATAAAAACAGCTTTAGGATATTTTAATTTCAAAAATTTTAAATCTTGCTTAGATAATAAATCAATTTTATTAAAAACTATTAATTCTCGAGAACCTAGCTGCCTATATTGTGAATGCAAAATAATATGACCTTATATTATCCTCTGAACGAATATCTGATAAAATATCATTGACCACACCTATTTGTTTATCAACTAACTTAGATGAAGCATCAACTAAATGAATTAATAAATTTGAATTAGCGCTTTCCTCTAATGTGGCTCTAAAAGACTCAATTAAACCAGTCGGTAAATTAGAAATAAATCCCACAGTATCAGAAATAATATAAGTATATTCCCCATCTTGATATAATTTTTTTGTAACAGTGTCAACTGTAGCAAACAGAGCATTTTGAATTAAAGGATTATAACCAGTTAAAACTTTTAATAGCGATGATTTGCCAGAATTAGTATAACCTATAATGGACGCTGATAAAACTTTTTTATCTTGCCGGCTTTGGCGTTTAGTTAATCTATCTTTTGCCATTTTAGATAAGTGTTTCTTTAAAGTCAAAATACGATAATTAATAGCTCGTCTATCTAACTCCAACTGGGTTTCACCTGGTCCCCTTGAACCCATACCCGAAACTCCCGAACCAACCTGCCCTCCAGCTTGACGACTCATAGATTGACCCCAGCCTCGAAGTCTAGGCAAAAGGTATTGCAATTGAGCTAATTCTACTTGGGCTTTACCCTCCTTAGATTTAGCATGTAAAGCAAAAATATCTAATATCAAAGCTGTTCTATCAATAACTTTTATTTGTAATTTATTCTCAATAACGGTTCTTTGCGATGGAGATAAATTATTATCAAACACCACAGTATCGGCTAACTGTTCAAAAACCAATTGTTCCAATTGCTGCAATTTGCCAAGCCCAATATAATATTTTTTATCTGGTATTTGTCTATGAACTAAAACTGTACCCAAAACTGAAGCTCCAGCCGTAGTGGCTAAAGCTGATAATTCCTCTAAGGATTCTTCAGCTTGGTTTTTAGTGGTCAATCCCCTATTCCAAACTCCCACCAATATAACCTTTTCTAAACGTAATTTTTGATATTCGACATCAACTTCACGCAAATCGCGAAAATGCGACGATTTTTTAAACTCTAAAAGACTTAATCTTTCAGCAACTTGATAGTTATTTTTTACCATAGGTATTTAATTATCTTTTATCATAAGCATTAATTATTTTAGAAACTATTTTATGTCTAACCACATCTTTTGAAGTTAAATTAACCACCCCTAAACCATCAATATTTTTCAATATTTTGCAGGCTGTAATTAAACCACTACTAGCAGGTTTTAATAAATCAATTTGAGTTAAATCACCCGTTACCACCATTTTAGAGTTGGTACCTAAACGAGTTAAAAACATTTTCATTTGTTCATTAGATGTATTCTGAGCTTCATCCAAAATTATAAAAGAATTATTTAAAGTGCGACCTCTCATATATGCCAAAGGAGCTACCTCTATAACATTATCTTCTATTAAACGATTAACTGAAGCTGGCTCAATTATCATATTTAACGCATCATATAAAGGTCTTAAATATGGATCTATTTTGCTGGCCAAATCTCCAGGTAAAAAACCCAATCTTTCACCAGCTTCAACAGCTGGTCTAGTCAAAATAATTCTTTCAACCCTCTTAGATAATAAAGCATCAACTGCTCTACTCATAGCCAAAAATGTTTTACCTGTGCCGGCTGGACCCACGGCAATTGTCACTATATTATCCTCTATAACAGTTAAATATTTTCGTTGACCTTGAGATTTGGCTTGAGCTACATATTGTATTTTATTATTAATCAAATTATTTTTTAGCATACTCTATTAAACCTAGATTAACATAATTTTTAAAATATTTTAATGCTAAACTCTAAATGTGATAGAAATTGCAGTTGAAAAAATCACAACTAGCAATTATTTAATTAATAGTCTCGCTAAAAACACAGTTTATAAAAGTGAAAATGCCTAAAAAGTTGGTCGACACAAAAGATTTAGTCAATATAGATGAACTAACAAATAGTCAGATTTTACAAATTATCGCTCGAGCTAACGAATTTAAAGCCGGTAGCCAAACCACTTTACCTAAAGCAGAACGATTCGCAACCAATATGTTTTTTGAAAACTCCACACGAACCCATAACAGCTTCCATATAGCTGAAACAAAATTAGGCATAAATATTATTGAATTTAATGCTAGCGAATCGTCTATTGAAAAAGGTGAAAGCCTTTATGATACTGTTCTAGCACTTTGTGCAATTGGAGTTGATTTATGTGTTATTCGTCACCAAGATAATAATTATTATAATCAGCTAATTAATCAAAAATCTATTACAGCTAGTATTGTTAATGCCGGTGATGGTAATGGCGAGCATCCTAGCCAATGCTTACTCGATTTAATGACCATTAAAGAAGAGTTTACCAATTTTACCAATCTAAAAGTAGCTATTGTGGGTGACATATCACATTCAAGAGTAGCTGTATCTGATGCCAAAGCATTAAAATCATTAGGTTGCGAAATATATTTTTCTGGTCCGCCTATTTGGTATAACTCTAAATTTGAAGCTTACGGTAAATATAAGACTCTGGATGAATTAGTGCCTAATATGGATATAATAATTATGTTAAGAGTACAACACGAAAGACATAAAACAGAGACTAAATTTAGCAAAACTAAATACCATAAAACTTTTGGTCTAACCACACAAAGAGCTAGAAAAATGAAAAATAGTGCTATTATAATGCACCCCGCTCCAGTTAACCGTAATGTAGAATTAGCTGATGAATTAATTGAGTCTAAACAATCAAGAATTGTTCAACAAATGTCTAATGGCGTTTTTACGCGTATGGCTATAATTGAAAATGTTTTAAAAAATAAAGAATTACACGATTTATAATGTCAATTATTATTAAAAACGCTAAAATATTACCAATCCCAACTAAATACAATTCCCAAAACAGTCAATTAATTCAAAAAGATATTTTAATAAATAATGGTATTATTGCCAAAATTGAAAACAATATTCAATCTCAAATTAATTGTCAAATAATTGATGCCAAAAAACATTTCGTCAGTCCTGGATTATTTGATTTGCATAGCCATTTTAGAGAAATTGGCTTTACAAATAAGGAAACTATATTAACTGGATCTCAAGCAGCCGCTCACGGAGGCTATACTAGTGTCTGTACTATGGCTAATCTAAAACCTATCCCCGAAACTGTTGAACTATTACAAAAACAAATTCAAACTAACCAAAAAACAGACGGCGTAAAAATACACCAAATAGCTCCTATTACAATTAATTTAGAAAATAACAAATTAACCCCCTTAAAAGATTTATACCAAGCTGGTGCTGTAGGTTTTAGTAATGATGGTAAAGGACTAGAAAATAATAGCCTAATGGCCAAAGCTATGAAAATAGCCAAAGAAATCAACTGTCCCATTCTCGCTCACACGCAAGATAAAACCATTATGGGCAATGGGGTCATCTACAAAGGTCAAATAGCTACCAAATATCAATTACCAACAATTTCTGAAATGTCCGAAACTAAACAACTAGCTCGTGATCTGCAATTAGCCAAAGATATAGGTGTTCACTACCATATTTGCCATATAAGTACAAAAAAAGGTTTAGAACTTGTAAAACAGGCTAAAGCGGATAATATAAAAGTTACAGTAGAAGTTACCCCTCATCATTTATTACTTTGTGAAGAAAATATAAAACAAAATAACGCCTTATATAAGGTTAATCCACCGCTAGCCACATACAATGACCAACAGGCTTTGTTAGAAGGTATAACTAATGGCACAATTGACGCTATTGCCACTGACCACGCTCCACATACCTCATTTGAAACTCAAACCGATTTTATAAAAGGAGCTTTTGGCTTTTCTGGAATTGAATTAGCTTTTCAGCTTTTATATACCAATTTAGTAAAATCAGGATTAATTAACTTAGTTAAATTAATTAAACTAATGAGTACTAATCCTAGAAAAATAATTGCCAAGAATAACCCTAAAATAGCCTATGAAATATGTGATTATTATATTAAACCAAATAGTCCAGCTGATATTTGTATTTTTGATCTAGATACTAATAACAAAATTGAATCAAATATTTTTTTTTCAAAAGGCAAAAATACACCCTTTTTAGGACAAAAAGTTTTCGGACAAACTATTTTAACTATAGTAAATGGTAAAATTGTTTACCAAAAACCAGATAACGATAATATCAACGGTAAGTCTTATGATTTATAAAAAACAAACTTATAAAAAATTAATTTTAGAAGATGGAACTATTTTTTTAGGACTTAGCTTTGGAGCCGAAAAAGATGTTGTAGGTGAAATAGTTTTTACAACTGCTATGACTGGTTATCAAGAATCTATTACAGATCAAAGTTTTAACGGTCAAATACTGACCTTTACCTATCCCCTAATTGGAAATTACGGTATAAATACTGATGATTACGAAACGCTTATACCAACCGCCAAAGCTGTGGTGGTTCGTGAATTTTGTCGCCGTCCAAATAATTGGCGATCCTCTATGTCAATTCACAAATTTTTATCAGACAAAAATATACCTGGTATATCAAATATTGATACCAGAAAACTAACCAAAATAATTAGGCAACAAGGTACTATGAAAGCTTCTATAGTTGACAATTCGGTAAATAATCAAGAAATTATAAAACAATTACAAAATTTAAAATTACCTGCTAACCAAGTCAAAAAAGTTTCTACCACACGAGCCTATCCTGTACCAAATACTGGCTATAATATAGCGGTTATAGATTTTGGTCTAAAACATTCTATTTTAAAAGAATTATCTTTAAGAAATTGCCAAATTGTTGTTCTACCATATAACACACCAGCCAAAGACATTTTACAACTACAACCTGATGGCATTATGTTAACTAATGGCCCAGGAGATCCAAAAAGTTTACCTGAAACTATAAAAACTATTCAACAAATCCAAACTAAAATACCTTTATTTGGCATATGTCTAGGTCACCAATTATTCTGTTTAGCTAATGGTGCTAATACTTATCAAATGAAATTCGGGCATAGGGGTTTAAATCATGCAGTGCAAAACCACCAAACCCGCAAAATAGGTTTTACTTCCCAAAATCACGGATTTGCCGTTGATCCTAAAAGCATTAACCCTAAAAAATTAACTATCACTCATACTGATATAAATGACAAAACTATAGAAGGTGTTAGTAGTGTTAAGTATCCAGCATTTTCTGTGCAATTTCATCCCGACTCATCACCAGGTCCTCACGATACCAGCTATTTATTTGACCAGTTTATAGATATGATAACAAAATACCAAACGACTAAACACTATAAAGGCATTAAGCAATGCCAAAAGGCTAAATTGAGATGAAAAAATCCATCAATAAAATCCTAGTTATAGGTTCAGGGCCAATTATAATTGGACAAGGAGCTGAGTTTGATTACGCTGGTACACAAGCTTGTTTATCTTTAAAAGAAGAAGGCTATAAAGTTATATTAGTCAATTCTAACCCTGCCACAATTATGACAGACAATAAAATAGCTGATAAAGTTTACATTGAACCCCTGACTTATGATTTTTTAGCTGACATAATAGTTCGGGAACAACCTGAAGCTATTTTACCAACTTTAGGTGGACAAACAGCTTTAAATTTAGCTTTAGAACTACATAAAAGCGGCTTATTAGATGAACTAAATATAGAACTTTTAGGAACCAAATTATCAGCTATTATTAAGGCTGAAGATAGGCAATTATTTAAACAATTAATGGACGAATTAAATGAACCTGTTCCGCCATCTATAATTGTCCAAAACACTGAGGATGCTTTAACTTTTGCCCAAAATATTGGCTATCCGGTAATTGTACGACCGGCTTTCACACTAGGAGGAACCGGTGGTGGTATTTGCCATAATTCTAAAGAATTAAAAACCATCACTGCTGGAGGCTTAAAATTATCTCCATTAAATCAATGTTTAATTGAAAAATCCATCGCTGGTTTTAAAGAAATAGAATATGAGGTCATGCGAGATATTAATGATAACGCTATAGTTGTTTGCAATATGGAAAACTTTGATCCTGTGGGCATTCATACAGGCGATTCAATAGTTTTTGCTCCATCGCAAACTTTATCCGATAAAGAATATCAACTTCTACGAGATGTATCATTAAAAATTATTAAAGCATTAAAAATTGTTGGAGGTTGTAATATTCAATTAGCCCTTAATCCTAATTCATTTGAATATTATATTATTGAAGTCAACCCACGAGTTTCAAGATCATCAGCTCTAGCTTCTAAAGCTACAGGTTATCCTATCGCCAAAATCGCCGCCAAACTAGCTGTAGGCAGAACTTTAGATAAAATTAAAAATCCTGTCACAAATGTAACTCTTAGTTGTTTTGAACCAGCTTTAGATTATGTAGTTTGTAAAATACCGCGTTGGGCTTTTGACAAATTTCAAAATGGTAACCGCCAATTAGGTAGTCAAATGAAAGCTACTGGTGAAGTTATGTCAATTGGGAGAACTGTTGAAGAGTCTATTTTAAAAGCAGTCCGTTCTTTAGAAATTGACATACAACACCCCTTTTTAGAAGAAATTAAAAATTCAACTATAAATCAAATAAAACAAAATTTGATTTCAGTTAAAGATAATCGTCTCTTTTATATTCTACAAGCTCTACGACAAGGCATAACATGTCAACAGATTTCTGATATTACCCAAATAGATTTATTTTTTTTAGATAAACTATGGCATATTGTGGAAATAGAAAACGAACTTTCAAATAACAAAATATCAGTTAATTTATTAAAATATGCTAAACGATATGGTTTTAGCGATAATGAAATAGCTAAAAGGTGGCATATATCTGAAAACGATATTAGACAAATCAGACATCAAAATAAAATATTGCCAACTTACAAAATAGTTGACACTTGTGCAGCTGAATTTGAAGCTTCTAGTCCTTATTACTATTCCACTTTTGAAAGCGAAAACGAATCTAAACCATTAGGTGAAAAATCAATTCTAATTTTGGGAAGCGGGCCTATTCGTATAGGACAAGGTGTAGAATTTGATTATGCCACAGTTCATAGTATTATAGCCGTTAAAAAACTCGGATTTAAAGCCATAATTGTTAACTCTAATCCTGAAACAGTTTCAACCGATTTTTCTATTTCTGATAAATTATATTTTGAACCATTAACTTATGAAGATGTTTTAAATATTATTGAGTTAGAAAAACCTCTTGGGGTTGTAATTCAATTCGGCGGGCAAACAGCTATTAATTTAGCTGCTAAAATCTCTGAAGCGGATATTAAAATAATTGGCACCAATTTAAATGATTTAGCCAGAGCCGAAAATCGTAATTTATTTGCCAAAGCTGTAAAAAAAATGAAAATCCCTCAACCGCCTGGAGCCACTGCCACCACAATTAATGAAGCCCTGCAAATAGCTAATAAAATTAATTATCCTGTATTAGTTAGACCATCTTATGTTTTAGGCGGTAGAGCTATGGAAATCGTTAGAAGCGATGATAATTTGCAAAATTATATGAAAATAGCTGTTGGCGTTTCACCCAATCAACCAATTTTAATAGATAAATATATTCCTGGTATAGAGTGTGAAGTTGATGCTATATGTGATGGTAAGACCGTTTTAATTCCTGGTATTATGGAACATATTGAAAAAACTGGTATTCACTCAGGTGATTCTATGGCAGTTTACCCTAGCCAAACATTAAGTTCAAAACAGAAACAAGTTATTTGTCAATACACTAGTAAATTAGCTTTAGGGTTAAATTGTTTAGGACTAATGAATATTCAGTTTATTGTACAAGACGATAAAGTTTATGTTATAGAAGTCAACCCTAGAGCTTCTAGAACAGTGCCTTTTTTATCCAAAATCACTGGCATAGAAATTGCCGAAATTGCTACACAAGTTATTTTGGGAACTAGTTTAATTCAATTAGGTTTTAAAAAATTACTAATTGATGAACCAAATAAAGTGTATATAAAAGCTCCTATTTTTAGTTTTTCTAAATTACAACAAATTGATACACGATTAGGCCCAGAAATGAAATCAACTGGCGAAGTTATGGGTTCTGATACGACACTTGATAAAGCCTTATATAAAACTTTTATAGCCACAGGTTTAAAAATTAAAAATCACGGTATAATTATTTTTACAGTTGATAACATTGATAAGACTAAAGCCCTAAAATTAGCCTTACGATTTAGAAAATTAGGCTATTACATTATTGCCACTAGCGGAACTTCAAAATATTTTTCACAAAATAATTTTAAGGTTGATATAGTTAATAAAATAGGCAAAACGGATAATATAATTGATATTATAAAAACCCGTCCAGTTCAAGCAGTTATAAATACTAGCCATAATTCAAATGCTGACAAAACTTCAACTACAAAACCTAAATTAAATAAAAAAATTCACCAAACCCAACTTGATGGTCAAAATATTCGACAAACTGCCATTGAATACTCTATCCCTTTATTTACATCACTAGATACTGCTAGTGCTATATTAAGGGTTCTAGAAAGTCGATCATTTTCCATAGAATCTTTGCCGGAAAATAAAACAACTTACAAAAATCCAAAAATATAAAACGCCTATGAAACAACTAAAAATTGTCCACCATCAAAAAATCGCTTATAAAACCTACAAAATAATTTTACAAGGATCTTTAGTTAAAAAATTCCATCAAGCAGGACAATTTTTAAATATTAAATTACCTAACAGTTCTATGTTACTTATGCGACCAATTAGTTTAGCTGACATTGACAAAATCCATAATACATGTACCCTTATTTATACAGTTGTAGGGAACGGCACTAAATTGTTATCAACTCTACCAACAGATCATAAATTAGAAATTTTGGGGCCGTTAGGAAAAGGTTTTAATATAGATTTTATAAAAGAAAGGGACACCGTTCTGCTAATTGGCGGTTCTGTAGGGGTGGCACCTTTATATGAATTAGCCAAACAAATTATTCAAAACCAAGCCTCAGTTATAGAGATTTTTGGCTACAGAACCGCCAAAAATATATTCTATACAAAAGAATTTGAACAATTAAATATATTAGATATTAACAAAAAAAGTAAATTATTTATTAGTACAGATAATGGTTCTAGTGGCAAAAAAGGCACAGTTGATAATTTAATTGATGATATTTTGCCCCAAATTGAACCATCTGCTATTTATGCTTGTGGCTCCAGGCCTATGTTAAAACATATCCAAAAACGCTTTGCCAACTATGAAAATGCTTATATTTCAGTTGACGCCAGAATGGCATGCGGTATAGGTGCTTGTTACGGCTGTGTTTTACCAACTTACGACACAATATGGAATAAAAAAGTTTGCACCGACGGGCCAGTTTTTAAAACAAACGAGATACTTTTATGACAGACAAAGAAAACAGATTATCTGTAAAACTGCCGGGTTTAAATTTAAAAAATCCTATTATGCCATCTAGCGGCAGTTTTGGATTTGGCGAAGAATACGCCAAATATTACGACTTATCAAAATTAGGGGCTATCGTTACTAAAGCCACCACAATTGAAGCCCTTAAAGGTAACCCTGAACCCAGAATTGCTGAAACTCCGTCTGGTATGTTGAATTCTATAGGTTTACAAAATCCTGGTCTAGATATAGTAATAAAAGAAAAACTACCCTTTTTAAAACAATTCAATATTCCAATAATAGTTAATGTGGCAGGGTCTAAAATCGATGACTATATTGAAGTAGTGGAGAAAATAGCTAATCAACCAGTTGTTTCAGCTATTGAATTAAATATATCCTGTCCTAATGTTAAACACGGTGGTATAGAGTTTGGTACCGACCCCAAAACTGCCCATCAGCTGACTAAATTATGTAAAAAAGTTTCCAAAGTGCCGTTATATGTTAAATTATCACCAAATGTCACAAATATAAAATTAATTGCCCAAACTGTTCAGGATGCCGGAGCTGATGGATTTTCACTTATAAACTGTTTATCGGGCATGGCATTTTGCCTAAAAACTATGGCACCAATATTAGCCAACAAAACTGGCGGTTTATCTGGTCCTGCTATAAAGCCAGTTGCTCTAAGAATTATTTATCAAGTGTCTAGCGTATCTAATTTACCAATAATCGGTATGGGAGGAATAACTAATACCGATGATGTTTTAGAGTTTATATTAGCTGGAGCAACAGCTGTATCTATTGGCACGGGAAACTTCACTGACCCTAACTTATGTTCCTCTATAATTGACAATTTACCCGAACGCTTAGACTATTGGGGTATAAAATCGCTTGACGAATTTATAACCTTTGCTAAAAATAGGCGACAAAATAATTATGTTTGAAAAACGGCCAATTATAGCCCTAGATTTACCAAATAAAGAAATGGTTATCAGATTTATTCAAAAATTTGATTCTCGCAAAAAATTATTTTTAAAAGTTGGAATGGAACTGTTCTATAAAACCGGTCCTTCGATTATAGACTATTTACAAAATCTTGGACATGATATCTTTTTAGATTTAAAATTACATGATATACCTAATACAGTTAAAAAAGCCATTAACTCTTTATTATCATTGAATGTAGCCATTCTTGATATTCACGCAACTGGTGGCTTTGCCATGATGAAAGAAGCTAAACAAATTATACAAGATAACGCAAATGCCTCAAACAGACCCAAATTATTAGCCATAACTCAATTAACCTCTACTTCACAAAACGATGTACAAACTATTCAGTTAATTGACAAAACGCTTGAGGAATCAGTGTTAAATTATGCTATATGGGCTAAAAAAGCTGGACTTGATGGTGTTGTTTGCTCAGCCCAAGAAGTTAAAAAAATTAAACAAATTTTAGGACTTGATTTTTTATGTTTAACGCCAGGTATAAGACCAGCTGGAAATAAAAATGACGACCAAAAAAGAATTATGACCCCCCGCCAAGCTAGACAAAATGGCTCTGATTATATTGTGATTGGACGACCAATTACTCAGTCTTCAGATCCTGAAAAGAAATATTTAGAAATAAAGCACCAATGGAATTTAGACGGGTTAAATTATGAATAAACCAAATATAAATACTGATAATCTAAAAACTGATATAGCCTACAATTTATTAAAAATTAAAGCTATAACTTTATCCCCTAATAAACCTTTCACTTGGGCAAGCGGTATAAAATCTCCTATTTACACTGACAATAGAATAACTCTCAGCTATCCCAAAATTCGTCGCTCAATTAGTAAAGGCCTAGCCTATATCATAAAACAAAACTACCCTGGTGTTGAAGTAATTGCTGGAACTGCCACTGCTGGCATACCACATGGAACTTTAGTGGCAAATGAACTTAATTTACCTTTTATATATATTCGATCAAAACCTAAAGATCATGGACAAGGTAATCAAATTGAAGGCTTATTACAACCCCGTCAAAAAGTGGTTTTAATAGAGGATTTAATTTCCACAGGCTTATCAGTTATAACTGCTTCACAAGCTGTTGAAAAAGTTGGTGCTGAAGTTTTAGGAATAGCTGGTATATTCACATATAATTTAACAAAAGCCTCAAATAATTTTAAAAATAATAATTATAAATTAATTACTTTAACTGATTTTGAAACTCTACTAAAAACAGCTAAAACAAAAAACTATATTGAAAATAAAGATATGAAACTTTTAAAAGATTTTGTAAAAAGTCTTTAAATGTTGTTTTCATAAATGCTATAATAGATTTTATATATTGAGCTGAGTTTTAGAACCTACAAATATGATAAACTGGAAAATAAGCGCCTGTGGCTCAATGGATAGAGCGTCTGACTACGGATCAGGAGGCTGGGGGTTCGAATCCCTTCAGGCGCGCTTCACTTAAAATCGTGTGCCTGAATAGATAAAATCACAGTGTTAATTTAATTTGTTTCACAAAGGTGAGGCACGCTTCACTTAAATTCGTGTACCTGTTGGGGCAAAATCACAGCGTTAATTTAATTCTTTTCGCAAAATAGTTAAAAATAAAAAATTAATGTTTATGAGAAGTAGTTTTATTTAAATCCTCACCACAAAAATTACACAGTCCTTGGCAATTTTCATCACAAAGCGGTTTATAATCTAAACTTAAACCAACTGTATCAATTATCAAAGGAGTTAAATCAGCTTGTGTGCCATAAAGTTCATAAACTGAGTCATTATCTTTGCTTTCGTTATACCTATCAGTAAAAAAAGCTTTAAATTTGCCTTGATGAATTTTATTTATAACTTTCAAGCATCTAGAACATTCACCTTTTAGCCTATATTCAATAGTCCCTTCTAAATAATAACCATTTTTTACACCTGTAGCTGTAAAATTTAATTTAATAGGTTTAGTATTATCTAAACCAATTAGCCGATTAGCCAACGATTGAGAAAAAATATTTTCCAATACAAAATCTTTATATGAGGCAGTATTTAACCCTAAATTATATAAATCAACTGTAAAATCTCTATTAATTATGGCCTTTGGCAAATTTTTAACCCTCAACTTACCTACTCGTTTACACTTTAAGCAATCTACTATAATTCATAACTTTAGTTATTACCCGTTGAACCAAAACCAGCCTGCCCTCTTTGGCTATCAGTCAATTCATCAACTTCCTGAAAAACGGGCAATTCAACCTTTTGTACAACTAACTGGGCTATTCTTTCACCTTTATCTATAGTAACTATTTGGCTAGTTGCATTATATAAAATAACGCACCACTCTCCTCTATAGCCACTATCAATGGTTCCTGGTGTATTCAAAACAGTTATACCCTTTTTTAAAGCTAAACCGCTCCTAGGATGGACTAGACCTACATAACCTTCAGGAATAGCTCCCATTAAACCAGTATGAACTAATTGCTGTGTAAACGGTTTTATTTTAACCGCTTCAACTGAATATAAATCTGTTCCAGCATCGCCATCTTTAGCTCTTAAAGGCAGCTTGGCATACGAGTTGATTTTTTTTAAAGGTATAATCATTTTTATAAATTACAATCTTAAAACATAAACTAAATCTTAAATCTCTAATATTTATTTAAATAATCTATAAACACTCTTTACATACGGAGGCATTATCAATCACCTCACCCAATTGTGATTTATGTTTTACCAAAAAACATTCAGAACAAATAAACTCATCCTCTTGGGGTGGCATAACATCAATATCTATTTCACTAACTTCTTCTATTTTAGGTAGATATTCACCAGACAAGGGCAAATCATTGTTTAATTCTTCACTTGGCGACACTGCTTTTTTAAGCCCTTTAAGTTGTTTTATTTTAGCAGAACCCGCAGTATTTAATCCTTTCACATTTATAGTCATAAATATAAAATAACATAGATTATTTTTTTGTCAACTATTTAAATAAATAATCTTAATAAGAATTAACATCTTAAGTTCTAATTCTTAACATTCAATAATGTTTATAAAGAAAATAAAGTCTATAATTAAGATATGTCAAATAACCAATTTAATCAAAAAGTTAAAGATCTTTTACGGGCTGCTTATCTTTACTATCAAACTGGTGAAAAGTCCTGGCTATCTGACGAAGAGTTTGATTTAAAGCTAGATTATCTAAAAAATTTAGTAGAAAATAATCCTGAACTAGCCAATGATGATTATTATAAATTAATAAATAATGTAGCTAGTGGCACTATTGCTGATAACGCAGCTGTTAGATTTGATATCCCTATGCTTTCATTAGCCAAAGCTGCTAATAAAACAGCTGTTGACTCTTTCCTTAATAAAACTGAAACTGCCGGTGCTAATAAAAAGGGCTGGATTTTAGAATCTAAATTAGACGGTGTTGCTTTAGCTATAAAATATAAAAACGGTAAGTTATCTAAAATTATCACTCGATCATCTGGTAGAATAGGCATAGATATAACAGATAATTTATTCGAATTATTAAACACCAAATATATATATATTGAAGGTTTAACTACCCAACTTACTGGTAAATTGACTAACAAAAATATTGAATTACGCGGTGAAATATTTATGACTTTGGAACAATTTAAAAAAACTAATATTATTAGAAAAAAAGATGGTGGTAATATTTACAACAACCCTAGAAATGCTATTGCGGGAATTATTAATTCTAAACCGACTAATTTAACCAGTCAAATTGCAAAAACCTCATCTCAAAAACCTGATAAAAACAATATTGATAACCAAGGATTATTGTTCTCACTAGATAATAATTCACCCCGAACTAATATTTTAGCTGACTCAGAATATAAGTCCTATGGCACCTTTTTATGTTATTCATACATAAGTGATTTTGAAATTGATATGGGCGAAACTGAAAATTATGGATTTAACAGTGTTTTATCAATTACACGACAAATTTTGCAATATAGTCAACCATATCATAATAGAAAAAAACTATTTTTTGATATTGATA
>JAITSD010000004.1 GCA_031288055.1 Candidatus Opitulatrix roisinitermitis
TAAAAATAATAATTTTGCAAATAATATTATTATCCTCTTTTTTCTAAGTTAACAAATATGGAAAACTCCTAATAGATAAAACTCGGGGTTTTATAAGAAAGGAAAGTAGTGCAAATAAGTGTTGAATTAATAGGAATTATTGTATCAATTCTTGTTTATATAGCAAGTTTTTCTTACTTTTTCAGTAGTCTCAAAACAGAAGTCAAAGGAATTGGAGCAAAAGTCGACAGGCTAGAAGCCAAAATTGATAATATTAACAACAGATTAGTTATTATTGAAAATGACCCGCAGTGGATAAAAACTAATTTTATTACAGCTGTACATCACCGGTAAAACACACAAAAGCTGGAGAGAAAATATTTCAAGAATTAGGCGGAAAAGAATTTGTTGACACTAATTACGAAACTTTGAAAGACTTTGTTTTGCCAGCTTCTACTACTTCACATGAAACGGCTTATTAAAAATGTGAACTACCATGATAATCGGCATTACGTTCACACTTTTTAACACAATTCTATGAAATTTAGCCCACTTAACTATCGGGACTGCTAATATATTTCTAACAATTTTATTAGAAAATTATCAGGCTATTAAGTGTTTTTTTTTTTGGAATAATTTTAGTATGGAAATTAGAAAAACTAATATAGAAATTAGAAAAAATTGGAATAAATTCAGCTTTAAAAAATTAGGAGCTATATTTTGTTTATTTTTATTCGGAGTTGTGACTTTTATAAGTGGTAATTTATCACAAGTTAATGCCGCTTCGTCATCCACTGTTTTGCCAGTGGCTAAAGGCGGGACAGGAGCTAATTCAGCAAGCGGAGCTAGAACTAATTTAAATGCTCAAGAGAAATTGGTCAGCGACACAAATATTAAAAGCGTTTTGGGGCAATCTTTATTGGGATCTGGGAATATAAACTTTGTTAACAAAATAGAAGCTACTTCAGCTACTTTAGCTATAGGTGAGAAAGGGTGGTTTTCTATAGGGTTAAAATTAACTAAAACAGTAAACAATATGTTCTTTAGTTATGATGATAAAAAAATAAAATTTACTGCAGGCGCGTGGTCTGGGAACTATTTACAAGCTCAATCTACTGTTAGTCCATATCCAAGCACTTTATTAAGTAATTCTACAAGCGTTAATACTCCAATAGAATTTGTTTTACCCTATTTTCCATGCTATGGAACAGGAATACTCGTTGTATTAGGAAGTGGTCAATTTAATATATCTTATTCTATAGATGGACAAATGGGTTTTACCGTTTATTTAGAAAGATACGCATAAGAAATTTAATACTCTTATTAAAAATGTGAATTACCGCGATAATTGGCGTTTCGTTCGCATTTTTTAACACCATTCTATAAAACCTATCTACTTGACTACTAATATATTTTCTAACATTTTTATTGTAAAAATTTAAAAGCAATTAACCTTTTTTTTTTTGGAATAATTTTAGTATGGAAATTAGAAAGTTTGGAACCTTATTTAGTATATTTTTATTTGGTGTAGTAAGTTTTATAAGTGGTTTAGAATCAGCTGTTTGGGCAGCCTCTCCCACCACGGTTTTGCCAGCGTCTAAAGGCGGCACGGGTCAAAATGATTTAGCTAAAGTTAATGTTGGCTCAGCCACAAAATTACAAAATGCCAGAGCTATAAATGAAGTTAATTTTGACGGCACGAGTAATATAACAATTGGCGGATCATATAAATCATTTACTCTATATTCCGGTGATGATTATTATAAATTTACTTGCGGTAATCCGCCTTTTTCGAGCACTGAGTTACTTCTAGAAATGGTAATTTCGCGAGACGCTGGCGGTGGCACCTATGCACAATTCTCTGAAAAATCAGGAGATATCCATTTTACAAAAGCCAGCAGTAAAAATGTAGTGTATTATCCTTATCCTAAGTTAACTCAAGCTGAAGTTTATTTGAAAATAGCTTCTGTTACAGGCGTCCGTACCTTTAGTTATTTAACTAATTGTAATGATAGCCAAGCTGTAACCCGTGTAACTGATCAAACACTTTTAAATCAGCTATATAACCAAAATTGGCTTGAGTTTAATGGTATGTGATTTACCACTAAATAACTTTATTTAAATAAGAAAATATAAAACTGGGGAAATTATGAAAAGAAAAAATAAAAAGAATACAAGGCTAGAGAAAAGTAAAATTACGCCAAATAAACAATTTACCAAGTATGGCACAATTGTATGTATCTTTTTAATTAGCCTAGGTGGGTATTTATCAATTTCCACAACTTATGCCCAAGGAGCCAGTGGCTCAAACTTCCAATTACCAATATCTAAAGGCGGCACGGGTCAAAGCGATTTAACTAAAGTTAATGTTGGCTCAATGACAAAATTGCAAAATACTAGACTCATAAATGGCGTAAACTTTGACGGAACGAGTGATATAAATATAAACCTACAATTTAAAAATATTGCTCTATATAGTAATCCAAAATGGGGGTGGACTGGAAAATATACATACAGTCAAAATAATAATTTAAATTTCTTGAGCTTTAAGTGTCCTAATTCAGCTAGCACTCAATGGTTTATAAAAATGGTTTTCTCAATTAATGCAGGTGGAGGAGTCTACGCTCTTATGACTGGCAAAAACGACTCTGTACATTACGCTGCCGCTAGTGATACAAGTAAAATATACTATTTAAAGAAAAAAGTTGCTGGTAGTGCTACAAGTAAATATAACGTTGATGACATTATTCTAGTTATTCCCAATGTAACTGGCAGTCGAAACTTTTCCTATATGACTAGTTGCAATAATACTAACTCAAAAAATACTGAAGATTATATAGATTGGCAAGGTAACGAATCTGTACATTTATTCAATCCTAATAGCCAAATTGACTCTTATGACGGGGATGGGTTTAGTAACAGTGTTTTGGAAATGTGTTATTACGGTCAATTTGTAGACTCAAGCAACCCATGGATATGTAAGAATGAATATGAAAAATTTTTGCAATATTAATATTTTTTAAAACATTTATAATATAATAACTTTTATTTATAATTATTGATATTTATCTTTGCTGTTGATATTTGCATTATGCAAAATCTGACGAATATTAGCTAAACGGTTAACTAATTTAGCCTCATTGCCATTAGATTTTGGTTCATAATATTGTCTACCCACTAGCGTATCAGGTAAATATTGTTGAGCAGCAATACTATAAAGTTCATCATGAGCATAAATATAATCTTGTCCAGCCTCATAAAACTTAGCCTGTTTATAATGGCTATCTCGCAAATGGGGCGGCACTTTGCCAATATCGACGCTCTGTATATCTTGTAAAGCTCTGGCAATTGCTAAATAAACTGCATTAGATTTAGGAGCAGTTGCTATATAAACCACAGCTTCAGCCAAAGGTATACGGGCTTCTGGCAGCCCAACTAATTCAACCGCTTGAGCAGCTGATACAGCTATATTCAAAGCTCCAGGATCAGCCATGCCAATTTCCTCGGCCGCTGATATAATTAACCGCCTAGCTATAAATCTTGGATCCTCTCCAGCAGATATCATACGAGCTAAATAATGTAAAGCTGCATCCACATCAGAGCCTCTAAGAGATTTTATAAAAGCACTTGCCACATCATAATGTTGATCTGCTGCAGCATCATAATCAACTGTGTTTTCACTAACTGTTTTATTGAGTAATTTATTATCAATGGATTTGGATTTTAGTTTAACTGCTTGGCTAGCCAAAGCTTCCAAAATAGTTAAAGCTCGTCTAGCATCTCCAGCCGAAATTCGTGCCAAATTATCTAAAGCTTTAGGTTCAATAAAAACCGAATTATTTAAGCCATTGGTTGATTTTATAGCTCGTCTAATTAATTTTTTAATATCTGAATCCTGCAAAGCTTCTAATCTAACCACTAAAGAACGAGAAATCAGAGGCCTAATAATAGAAAATGAAGGATTTTCTGTGGTAGCAGCCACCAAAGTTATAATGGAATTTTCCACAGCTTGCAATAAAGCATCTTGTTGCGATTTAGAAAATCTGTGAACCTCATCAATAAATAAAATAGTTGATTTATCAATCGACAGTAAATTTGCTTTAGCTTCATCAATTATCTGTCTAACATCAGATACTCCACTAGTCACAGCTGATATTTGACGAAAATTGCGATTTTTATCATTCGTTATTAATTTAGCTATAGTAGTCTTACCAGACCCCGACGGCCCCCATAAAATAATGGAATTAATTGTTTGGCCTTTTTTAGCTTCAATTAATTGTCGCAAAGGTGAAGCTGAATACAATATTTTAGATTGTCCTAAAATCTCTGTCACTTTTTGCGGACGCATTCTAGCTGCTAAAGGCAAGGTTTTAGCAATTCGGGAATTAGTAATATCTGTAAATAAATCAACCACTATTTATTAATTGTCTCTATTATTGACAGACGGTTTTTTAGGTTGAAAATCTACACCTGACTCTCGTCGTTGTCGGACAGAAATAACAGATGGGGCATGAGTTAAAGGATCTACTCCACCGCCTGATTTAGGAAAAGCTATAACATCTCTAATTGATTCTGCCTTAGCTAAAAGAGCCACAATTCTATCCCAACCCAAAGCAATACCACCGTGAGGGGGGGCGCCAAATTTAAAAGCCTCCAACAAAAAACCGAACTTATTTTGAGCAGTTTTAGCATCAATTCCCATAACATTAAAAACCCTTTGCTGAAGCTTTTCATCATAAATCCTTAAAGAACCTCCACCAATTTCATGTCCGTTACAAACTATATCATAAGCATCTGACATAGCTTTGACTGGAGCATCTTCAAAATTGTCTAACCACTCATCTGTTGGCATAGTAAAAGCATGATGAACCGCTGTCCATTTAGAATTACCAACTGCTATTTCATCATCATCGTCATCATCAACCGATTTAAATAAAGGAAAATCTACAACCCAAACCAGCGACCAATCGTTATCATTTAAAAGACCTTGTCTAGAAGCTATTTCCACTCTAGCAGCTCCTAATAAAGCTTTTGCTAGATTCGGTTTACCAGCAGCAAAAAATATAGCGTCACCAGCCTTAGCTCCTACGGTCTGTAATAAATTGGTTCTCTCATCATCTGATAGGTTTTTAGCCACAGGACCGCCTAATTCACCATCATTTGCCACAGTCACATAAGCTAAACCTTTAGCTCCTCTAGATCTAGCCCATTCCTGCCAGGCATCAAATTGACGACGGGGTATAGCTGCTCCGCCTTTATAAACTACGGCTCCAACATATTCTGCTTGAAAAATAAAAAAAGGAGTATTTGCAAAATAATTAGTTAAATCAACTAACTGATTATTGATTCGCAAATCTGGTTTATCAGAACCGTATTTATCAATTGCTTCGCGATATGATATTTTAGGGAAAGGGGTGGAAATTACAAAACCAGCTGCAGCAAAAACATTAACTAAAATCTCCTCAGTTAATTTCATAATTTCATCTGATTTAGCAAAACTCATTTCAATATCTAATTGAGTAAACTCTGGCTGTCTATCAGCTCTAAAATCTTCATCTCTATAGCAGCGAGCAATTTGATAATATCTTTCTAATCCACCCACCATTAACATTTGCTTATAAAGTTGTGGTGATTGAGGCAGAGCATACCAAGCACCTGGTCTCAATCTAGCAGGCACTAAAAAATCTCTGGCTCCTTCAGGCGTGGAACGCACCAGAGTGGGAGTTTCAATTTCATAAAACTCTTGTTTATCAAGTGTAGCTCTAGCCACAGCATTTAATTTTGCTCTTAACTTTAAAGCCTTAGCAATTTTAGGACGACGAATATCTAAATAACGATAACGCAACCTAGTTTCTTCACCCACAGGTTCTTTATCCTCAATAGCTGTGGAAACTTGAAAAGGTAAGGGTTTGGATTGAGAAATTATTTTAACCGTTTTAGCCACTATTTCAATATCTCCGGTGGTTAAATTAGTATTGGACTGACCTTGAGGTCGTTCTATAACTTCGCCCTTGACACATATGATATATTCATGATGTAAAGCTCTGGCTAATTCCTCATCATGTATTACCACTTGTGCGATACCACTTTTATCGCGTAAATCAATAAAAGCCACACCACCATGATCACGACGACGATCAATCCAACCTGTTACAGTCACCATTTGACCTATATAGTTTTTACTTAAATTACCCAATAAATTAGTCCTATACGACATATATATAGTCTATCACGACCCCGTTTCACTTATGATAAACTGAACTTATGTTAATTAGTCTATGTATGCCAGTTTATAATGAACAGGCAGGCATAGTTTTTTTCTATAAAGAATTATTAGAAAATTTAAAAAAAATTAATTATAATTTTGAAATTATTTTTATAGACGATGGCTCAAATGACGAAACAGTGACTAAATTAAAAAATAATTTAATTAAGTTGCCAAAAATTAAAACTAAAATAGTGGCTTTATCGCGTAATTTCGGCAAAGAAAATGCTCTAATGGCTGGTGTGGCTCAAGCTAAAGGCGATCTGACTATTATGTTAGATAGCGATGGTCAACACCCCATAACTAAAATTGCTGACTTTATAGATAAATGGCAAAACACTCAGGCTAATATAATTATTGGTCTAAGAACCGCTAATAAAACTAATTCACCTTTTAGAAAACTGGGCTCATATATTTATAATAAACTTATTAACCAAACTAATAATATTAGCCGAACTGGTAATGTTAGTCAAACTGATTTTTTACTAATGGACAATTTTGCCAAACAAGCTTTTTTGCAATATAAAGAACATAATCGAAATAATCGCCAAATCATTTCTAACTTAGGATTTAACAAGGCTTTTGTAGAGTTTTCAGCTTTACCCAGAAAGCACGGCCAAGCCTCCTATTCCTCAATTAAATTAATTTTGCTTTTTTTTAACTCGTTAGTTACAAAAACCGTTAAACCACTTTATCTTTCCCTATTTTTAGGTTCAATAATTAGTGGCCTATCATTTTTATTAGGTTGTTTCATATTAATTGAACAATTTATTTTAAGTGACCCTATACAAATGAAATTTAGCGGAGTGGCTTGTTTATCTATTTTATTATTATTCTTAGTGGGGGTTATTATAACCTTTATAGGTATTATTTCCATTTACTTATCAACTATTTTAAAAAACTCTTTAAACCGCCCTTTATTTTTAATTGATGAAAAAAATAGTCTATTGTAAATCAAACTTATATGAAAATATCTGGTTTTAAACAGTTCTCGCCCCAGCTTATGCTGATAGAAAAAAACTTTCTGCAAATTATAACAGAAGTTTTTGAAGTTTATGGATTTCAAAATATTGAACCAAGGGCAGCTCAAAGACTAGAGGATTTACTAGCTAAAGGCGAAACCTCTAAAGAAATATATTTGATAAATCGTTTGCAGAGCATAAATGATAATAGAACCAAAACCGATCTGACAAAAAGTCAACAATTAGGTTTACGATTTGACCATACAATACCTCTAAGAAATTATATTTTAGAATTTGCTAATGACATAAACTTCCCTTTTAGAGCATATCAAATTGGCAAAGTTTGGCGAGGAGAAAGAGCTCAAGCTGGTAGGTTTAGAGAGTTTAACCAAGCCGATATTGACATTGTTAGCAACGGGGAATTACCAGCTATATCGGAAATTGATTGCATATTAGCTATGAATAAAATATTTACCAAATTGAGTAAACTAGGCTGTCCCCCAATAGAAATTAATTTAAATAGTCGCCAAATAGTTCAGGCTTTTTATCAATTCATCAGTCTTACCCAAATTGACAAAGTTTTAGGATTGATTGACAAAATTGATAAAGTAGGTTCTGAAACTATAGCCGATGAATTGATAAAAAATAATTTAGCTAAAACTGAACAAATTGATAAGATTTTTTTGTTTTTAAATCTCACTAAAGATATTAAACATAATAATTATGAACAAGATTTAAAAACTTTTCAGACCGAAATTATAGACGAAAATACCTATAATCAAATTGCTAAACAACTGCAATTTATTTATCGACTAAAGCACCTAGGGGTTAATAATATTAAACTTAATTTTAAAATTGCTCGCGGATTAGATTATTATACAGGTATAGTTTTAGAAACTTTTTTAAATAATCACACCGCTCTAGGATCTATTTGTTCTGGCGGACGCTATGACAAGCTTATTTCACAAGGTAAAACCACATATCAAGGTATAGGTCTTTCTATTGGTATAACTCGCCTGATAGATATTTTACAAACTCATAATTTATTAAGCAATACTCCTCAATCATATATTGATATATTAGTAATTTTAGATTCTGAAACTTCTGAGGATACACAAAAATCTCTACAAATTGCTGAAGCCTTACGCCAAAATAATAATAAAACTATTATAAGCCCTAAAGCTTGGAAATACGGTAAACAAATTGAATACGCTAACAAATTAGGTATAAAATATGTTTGGTTTAACTCCCAACAAAACTCAAATATATATGAAGGATCAGTTAAAAATATTATTAATGGCCAACAAATATCTGCCAATGCCAAGAGTTTTGCTATCAGAAATTAATACGACTAAAAATTAATAATGAATAATTAAATAATCAAAAATTAGTTTCACTAAAGCTTGTAAAATAGCTCCCACCAACAAAACAATTAACACCCAAGCTAAAAGTAAATTAGTATCAATATATAATTTGGCATAATAAATTTGTTCGCCAACCGAACCATTAGTTATAGCTATAACTTGGGCAGCAATGGCTGATTTAAAAGCAAAACCAATCCCTATATTAGCTGAAGCAAAAAGTTCAGGTAAAATCTGCGGCAGATGAACTTTAGTTAATCTCATAAATGGCGAACAACCGAAAACATCAGCCACTTCATCTAGCTCTTTATCTAAATGGGCAAAAGATGAACTAGTATTGATAAAAACTATTGGACAAACCGTTATTATAACAATAATAATACCTACAAATTCCGGAGTGAAATAAAGCAATAAAGCCATAATTATAACCACCACAGGCGTGGAACGGCAAAACCCTATCAAAGGTTCCACCAATATTTTGACCGTCATAAACCTAAAAGCCAAATAAGCTAAAACAGCTCCAAATAAAAAAGCCATTATAAAACCACTTAGAACTAAGAAACAAGTATATAAAACTATATTTAGAGTTTGCCAATTTAACAAATTCCAAAACTCACCAAACACCGTTATAGGACTCACCTGTATATAAAAACTAGGCACAAAGGATAAGGCTTGCCAAAAACCTAACCAAAATAACACACCAACTATTCGCCAAAACCGCTGCTTTTTGTCGCTAAACATAAAATATAATTATTACTCTAAAATTAATAATCTTACAGTTAGTTTACCATTTCTGACCTTGAAAATCAGTTGAGCCATTAACTAAATCATAAGCGTTTAAATATTCTGAAATAGCATCTGTATTTTGGTTATTTAACTCATTTTTATTATTATCCGTTTGATTGCTTTTAGGCGGTTTAGTATTTTTATCAGTTTGGGAATTATTTGGAACTAAATTATTTAAAACATTAGTATCATTATACAAAACAGTCCTTAAATTATTTAAAAAATCCTGATCATAATTTTGGCAAAATGATAACTGTTGATTGCGTAAAGTAGCTGCCACATTTAAAAAAGCTATAATGGCTTTACTTATGGCTTGTGATTTAGTTTGTTTAAAAATATTAGTATAAGAAGCCGCATTTTGCTCAAAAGACACAGCCCAATTATTAGCAATTAAACACCGAGCCCGATTATCACCGCTGGCTAAATTATAACTTATTTGAAAGTTGTCTCTAGCTTCATTATAATTTGCCATTTGTAAAAAAGCTGTACCCTTATTAAAATACTCTTTCCAAGGTTCAAAAGCTAATATTGGCTGAGCAACGCCAAACGATTGAATAGAATCCTCATAAGCTTTATTATTGTATTTATCTATAGCTTGTGACATTTGACAATATCGAGTTAAAATAACCGATCCACACAATAATGACAAACAGCCTAAGCCAACAAAAATAACAATTAAATATTTTCTAATTCGCATTATCTAATCCTATATACCCCTGGTTGAAACTGCCATATTTACAAAATGATAAAACTCCCAAATAACTAAAAGACCTATTAACAATTCAAATGGCCAAACCGTCGGCTGAATAATTGGCATAAGATCTCTTTGTAAAAGGTTAACTTGTTCAACATTTGACACATTTATAAAATTAGTCAAATCTATTTTGCTATCTGAATAAAAATATTGCAATGATAAATCTTTAGCTAAAGCAGTTAAAACAACGGGATTAATTTTAGAAATAGCATCTTGTCCGCCTTTAGCTGGATCTTTTATGTATTCCGATGTTATAACATCTTGATTTTTGCCAATTCTATCTGATTGGCTATTGAAATTATAAGGTTTTATTTTTGAACCTTGTAAACTCCCATAACCAATAACTGCCCCGCCATCAATATAGTCTTTTACAGTATCAAAAGCCGATAATTGAGGATTAGCGGCGTTATCACCAACATTATTTTCACCATCAGATAAAAAGTAAATAAAGTTTTTAGATTTAGAATTAGCAATTCTAGCAGCTCTTAAATCGTTACCTATTTCTGAAGCTGATATATCAATTTTAGTGCCTTGGGAATATTTAGTAATTTGCGGCGTTAAAGCATTAATATATGATATAACCCCAGAACTATCATAAGTTAAAGGCACTTGAGTTATAGCCACTGAATCAAAAGTTATAAGACCAAATTGAGCATCCGTATAAAGATTTATAATTTTTTTCATATCATCTTTTGCTCCATCCAAACGACTTTTGTTGGCTGCAAAATCCTCCGCATTCATGGAACCTGTTCGATCAACCACAAATAAAACATTAGTTTGAGGCTGCGGCTGTAAAGCCTCGCCAACTTGCCAAGATGGACCTAAAATTATAAAACCTATTAACAATAAAATCAAAGCTCGCCGCAGCCAATCAAGTGGTTTAGCGTCAGTAGCAATATAGTCTTTTTTGATTTCCCATATTTTTATAAATATAGCAGCCAAGCCTAATAAAATAAAACTGATAAATATAATTGTCAACCATAAAGGAAAAAAAAGCTGAACAGTCATAAAATTAAAAAATGGCCATAAAAATTAAAAAGCTGGAATAACGCCTAACGCTAAAATAACTGCCAATAACAAACCAATTACAATTCTGTAATAAACAAACCCTCTAAATGAATGACTAGAAATTAATTTCAAAAAACCAATTATAACCATATAACCAACCACAAAAGCCACTAAAGTGGCTATAAAAGCTGAAGCAAAGCCGGGAAAATTAGCTGGCGGGTTTTTTATACAATCAACTAACTCAAACAAACCCGAGCCAAAAACTGCCGGTATAGCTAATAAAAAAGAATATCTAGCTGCCGTTTTTCTATCAAAACCAGCTAATAAACCAGCTGTTATAGATCCACCCGAGCGAGAAACTCCTGGAATTAAAGCCAGAGCTTGTCCAAAGCCAAAAATTAGTGTACCTAAAATATTTAAATCCTTAGTGGTTTTTTGCTTTAACCCAATTTGATCTGCTATTCCTAAAAATAAACCAAAAATAATTAAAACTGTAGCAGTTAACCATAAATTACGAAAAGTAGTTTCTATTTGACTTTTTAAAAGCAGCCCTAAAATCACCACTGGCAAAGAACCAACTACTATATACCAAGCCATTCGAGCGTTAAAATCATTTGCTCCTAAACGAGACTTTAAGTCTTTACCTTTTTTGCCAATTAAACTACGCCACCAACCTAAAAATAATCTAACAATATCACGGCGAAAATATAATATAACGGCAGCTTCTGTACCTATTTGCGTAATAGCGGTGAAAGCTGCTCCAGTATCACCTAGATCCATTAGCGTACTAACAATCCTAATATGAGCCGATGACGAAATCGGCAAAAACTCAGTTAATCCTTGAACTAACCCTAAAAAAATTGCTTGAAAAAAATTCATAAAATATTATAATTTAATGGACTTTAAAAATTAAACCTCGTAAATATCTGGATCGCCATCGCCGTCTAAATCATTTGGATCTTCATCATCAGTATCTAACGCAACACCCATAAATCTTTCGGCATCCTCTTCACTATCAACTATAGCCTCATCAATAGACACGTTATCTGGATTAGCATAATCATCATCATAAATATCTGGCACCATATTAAAAGTTTATCACACCTTAAAATGTCTAATTTCTAAAATAAAAATTATTAAACTACCGGTTAATAAAATAATTATTAAACTATTTCTATCATAAAAGCCCATTGGTGCCACAAACACAAAAACCGAAAATAAAATAATCATTTTACAAAGCCAGGAAAATAGAATTAGTGCCATTTTAACAGGCAGGGAAAAATCTTTGCTAAGATATATCACCAAAGGCACAGTTGCCCAGAAAAAACCTAAAATACCTAACGACAATAAAATACTATAAAAATAAGTCATTTTAATAAAGCTATAATTTGTTTATCAAGTGATATCCTTTTATCTTTATCAGCAAAATTGTCTAAAACTTCTAAAGCGAATCCCTCCACTAAAACTTGTTTAGCTTGAGTGGCTGATAAACCCCGACTCATAAGATAAAAAAGTTGTTCTTCATCAAAACGACCAATAGCTGAAGCATGACCTGCCCCTAAAATATCACCTTGTAAAATCTCTAAATTAGGCACAGAATAGGCTCTGGCGCCTTTGGCTAAAATCATATTTTTATTAGCTTCATAAGTTTGAGTGCCGCGGGCAGCTTGATTTATAATAACATTAGAGTCCCAAAAAACTCTGGACTTAGGTGAAATTAAAACCCCTTTATATAAAATATTTGATTGGCAATTTGGAGCATTATGCACCACTTCTAAATTGAAAGCTGGTTGATTATCTTTATCAACAATATATAAACAATAAACTTCTAATTTAGAATTAGCTTCATCTAAACTAATATTTAAATCAACTCCATTTTGCGTACCTAAAGCAAAAATATAAATTATTTGATTTTCACCAGATGTTAAACTTTTTTGTAAACTTATTTGTTCACCATCTTTAGTTTGTTCAATTAAAATTTGTTTTTGGCTCATACTAATCCCGAAATTTTTAACAATAATTTGATTTTTAATAGCCAAACAATTTTTAACATTAACCCACCGAATTTGTCATTTGTAAATCTATTAAACGGTTTAATTCTAAAGCATATTCCATAGGTAATTCTTTAGCTATTGGCTCTATAAAACCTCTAACAATTAATGCTCTAGCTTCTGTTTCTGATAAACCGCGACTCATAAGATAAAAAAGCTGTTCTTCGCCCACTTTTGAAACAGTTGCTTCATGTCCTAAACTAACATCATCGGCTCTAATATCATTATGTGGATAAGTGTCAGTTCTTGAAAATGAATCAACTAATAAGGCGTCGCAAACCACAGTTGATTTTGAACCATCTGTTTTTGGCATCATTTTAACTAAACCGCGATATGAAGTTCTGCCACCCTGTCTAGAAACCGATTTTGAAATTATGGAACTAGAAGTTTTGGGAGCTAAATGAATCATTTTAGCTCCTGTATCCTGTTGCTGTTTATCCGTGGCAAATGATAAAGATAGGGTTTCCCCTCTAGCATTGCGACCAGCTAAAATGCAAGTGGGATATTTCATAGTGGTTTTAGAACCAATATTACCGTCTACCCACTCCATAGTGGCATTAGCTTTAACTAATGACCTTTGAGTTACTAAATTATAAACATTATTTGACCAATTTTGAATTGTGGTATATCTAACTCTAGCTGCCTTTTCCACAATTATTTCCACCACACCTGTATGTAAGGAATCGCTAGAATAAATTGGTGCTGTGCAGCCTTCAATATAATGAACATAAGATCCCTCATCAGCAATTATTAAAGTTCTTTCAAATTGTCCCATATTTTGTGTATTTAATCTAAAGTAAGCTTGTAGGGGTATATCAACATGGACGCCTTTAGGAATATAAACAAACGATCCACCAGACCAACAGGCCGTATTCAAAGCCGAAAACTTATTATCATAGGCTGGAATAACTGTACCAAAATATTTCTTTAAAATTTCCGGATATTTTTGTACTGCTGTATCAGTGTCAACAAATATTACGCCTTTAGCTTCTAATTCTTTTTGAATTGACTGATAAACTACTTCACTTTCATATTGAGCAGCGACTCCAGAAATTAAAGCTTGTTTTTCAGATTCCGGTAAACCTAATTTATCATAAGTTTGTAAAATATCTTCTGGTAAATCTTGCCAAGACTTAACTGGTTTATCAATGGCTCGCACAAAATATTTAAATTTGTTATAATCAAATTTTGTTAAATTGGCGCCCCATTTAGGCATAGGCTTTTGGAAAAAAATTTGCAAAGCCTCAAGCCTAATATCTAACATCCACTGCGGTTCTTTTTTAGCCTGCGAAATTTGCTTAACTATATTTTGATTAACACCCGTTTTAGCATTAGATCCTATATCTTTTGAACTATGCCAACCATAAGAATAGCCCTCAAATTGTTCAATTATTTGATCATCTGTCAAAACTTTTTTATTTGTTTTCTTGTTCTTTAGCTTTCCAGATGGCATATTTCTAGTATAGCATTTAACGCCTTTTTTAAGCTAGGTAAAAAATAGATTTATAATATTTAAATATTTTTTAAATTTATCGTAAAACAATTTGACTTGACTGATAGCCAGCTTTAGATAAATTCATAATAACCGAAACATTATTTCGCGGTGCTAAACTTGCCCAACAAGTACCATTTTGACCCGCTTCTATTTGTCCATTAAAGACCCAAAAAATATTTTGTTGCCAACCTAAGGCCTCTGCCACACTACCTTGAATCATATAAAAAGGTATAGCAAAATTGGTATTATGAAACAATTTAGGTGAAAAACCGTTCTGATTTACCACTAAAGGCAATCCTACTAAAATATTGATTTCTTTAGAGATTTTAGTATCTGTTATACCCCTATAAGCAACTCGGGGATTATAAATAGTCATTTGAACTGCTACATTTTTGCCTAATTCATTAGGTGTTAACACAAAACTATTTTCCGTGGCACCAGCAATAGCTTTACCATCAGCCAACCATTGATATTTAGTTTTCCAACCAGACGAATCAGCTGGAGCTCCTAAAGCTAAAAATCTTTTGCCAACTCTATTTTTACCATTAATTTGAGGATCAAAATAAGGAGCTTGTCCCACTTTAACAGTTTCTGTGGTAGACACAACTTTATTAGCAGACATAAAACCATATTTAGAAAACTCAAAAACAACTTTAATATATTTGCCTATTTGATTATCCATCAATTCATAAGATGGTGAATTTTTAGAATAGTCACCTAAATTATAATAAGTTGCTAAAGATGTGCAATCAGACATAGGATTATCTGTTATATTATCGCAAGCTGCCCAAACTAATGAATCTAAATTCCAACCCCCTTCATCATAATCTGGCAAACCTGTAAAACTTAAATAATGCTTAGATTGCACTGTGCCAACTATGGAAAGACTACTTAAATCAACAGCATCACCAGCGTTAACTAAAACGCTACTACAAACTCCTACAGAATCAGCAAAACCTACAGCACTTATTTTAACTTGACAAGTTATATTTTGATTCATTAAATCTGGAGTTGGTGTGAAAATGCTACTAGTAGAAATAACTGATCCATCAGCATTTAACCATTCTGAATCTGTAGTAAAATCGCCAAAAGGCAATGCAGAATCGCCAAATTTAGGCGTACCTAAAATCTCTAACGGTGCACCAACCTTAATCAATTTTGCGGGCTCAATATCGCCACGAGTATTTAAGTTGACAGGACTTATAACTGGTGAAAAACTTATAGAATCACCCAAAGCCACCGGATTAGTAGCTAAAACTTTTGATGATTGTTCATAACCTTGTCTAAAAGCCACAATTTCTAACTGAATAACTTTATTATACATACCAGAGCTTACTTTAAAACTATCTTTACAATTACTTTGCAAAGTACCTTGACACGAATAATAATCTTTTGATTGCAAACCGTCTATAAGTTTTATATTATAAGAATATTTCCAATCAACTACAGGCACTGCTATTATTCTAATAGTATCAGTCACTTTAGGACTATCAGTACTAAAACTTATTTCAGATAAATTAATTGGTAAACCTTTATCAACTCTATTTTTATCAGAATTAATTAAAACAAGAGCGTCATTATAACCTTGAGCTACCATAGTGATTTCAGTAAAAATATATTTATCTAAATCTTTAGCCACTGGCGTCCATTGAGAATCTCTAGAAACTTCAACTTTATCTTGACCCGATGAATTTGAATCTGTAAACCATTTATATGTAAAATTAAATTTAGAATCAGCAAAATCTTGTGGCAAACCACAAACTGATAACCCAATACCGACTTTATAAACTGTTATATTATCTTGACCAGCTAAATTATTAGGGCAATAAGTTATAGTTGGTAAAGTGTAAGGTATATCACCTGGTTTAACTTCATTTGAAACTGAATCTTTAACTGTTTGCTGATAGCCATCTCGAGAAATTGTGACTTCAACTCTTAAGTACTTCTTAGGTGTTTGACTAAAATCAGCCACTTTTATTTGATAGATAGACTGTGTGGCACCAGCGATATTTGTAAATACTTCATTATCATCAGAAATCTGCCATTGATAAATATAATTATATTGCACCGCTTGACTCGTTACAGGATCTATTTCCTCTATTATATTAGATGTTGCTACTTGTAAACCAACTTTAGATTGCCCATCTATTATTGGCACATAATCTTTTAATAATTGAGAAGCTAATATTTTACCTGTTATAGGAGTATAAGCTATTGAGTCTTCATAATAAGTTTTACGCAAAATAACTTTTACTCTAATATTTTTATCAGCCATTTCCACAGTCGGCACAAAACTATTTTTAGCGAAAGCTGGCTGATTTTGTATAGGTACACAACTAGTTTGATCTTGGGGATTTACACAAGTTTGAACCTCAAAACTTGGAGTGAAACTTTGTACTAATCCTTCAACAGTAATTGCTCCCGCTTCTACTATAAAAGCACCTTGTAAAGTTGGTTCAAATACAACTGACAGACCATTTGCAACTTGAATTGTATCAAGACTGACACCAGTTTTTGCGTTATAACCTTGCCTAGTAGCTTTAACTTGCACCGAAATCTGCTTACCAATATCGCTGCCTTTCACTTGATAATGAGAAGACTGATCAACTTCAACACCGCCAACAAACCATTTATATGTAAATGAATAATCAGGTACCCAAGCAGGAGAAAGTGGGTCTTTACTAGGCAAACCATATACTGTCAAATCATAATCAACCCGAGGTGATGTCTCAGAAATAACCGGTGTGAAATCCTCTATTTCGCCAATAGTTATTGGACCCACTAAAGCAGTTTGTCCATTAACTGTTTTAACACCCGGATCTGAAACAGTCACCACAGCATAAATTGTTTTACCAACATAATCTGGATTATCTAAATTAAATGAGTAGTCAGTTTTAATGCTAGTTTTCAATAATTTATCATGTTCTATATCAGGACTACTCCCAACTAATTCATACCATTTTATATAAGACATAAAATATGGAGATGGTGGTAAACTAGCTTGATTCACAACTAAAACTGTACCTAAAGCAGTTGAAACTGGTGTGACAAATGTTGGAACAAATACTGGATCTATTGGACTAGAAACAAATACTCGATTAGTGAAAATAGTTAAATCATTAAATCCAACCTGTTTAAAATCAACTTCAGCATAAATATATTTACCTTCCACATCAGAATTAGGCATAAATTGAGAATTAACAGCACTTTGAATTTGTAATCCACCAGATGTCGTTGAATCTGCTACAAACCATTTATAAGTTATAGCTAATAAAGGTGAAGTGTCTGGAACAGGAGTTATAACCACCGAAATAGTATTTCCCACTGTAGCTGGTCCATCAAAAGACACCTTATAGTCTGGAAAATTAGCTAATGTAATTGTGGCAGAATTAACAGAATAATAAAAACTATCTTGATAACCTAATTTAACAGCTTTGGCTCCCAAATATATATTTTTACCAACATCTTGAGAAACTGGCATATAGTCGGCATTGTCTGAATTATCTATCTTAACATAATTATCATTATCCTTAAAGTACCAAGCATAACTAATTGTCCAACCTGTCGATTTATCTGGCAAATTAAGAGCTTGTAAAATTGCTCCAACTGAAGCCTGATTATTATCATTTACGCCACCTATTTTAGGACTAAAAACAATTCCGTCACCCAAAGCTACAGTCTGAGTAGCCGCTGACTGAACACTAGCATCTTCAAAACCTGGCTTACTAGCCTTAACACTAACCAAAAGAGATTTAGCAATGTCAGATGGGATTGGACTATAAACAGAATCTGTGGATAAGGTTTTCCCTGTACTGTCAATCCATAAATATGATAGCTGCCAACCTAAAGCCGGATCTGGCGTGCCATAAACTTGCAAAACTTCGCCTACTTTAGCTACTCCGTAAATAGTTGGTGTAAACACTATAGGACTACCCTTTGTAACAACACTATTTGTTTGCGTTGTGACATAATAATCGCTATATCCAGCCAAAGATATTTTCACAGTGGATGAAATATAAAAGCCTAACATATCAGCTGTTAAGTCCAAATAATTATTCGGTGTGTTAGGTAAAGCCACAGGGCTGGAAGTCGGCGTAGCTTTTTTAGCCCAAGTATATGTAAAGACTGCTCCTGATAAATTTAAAGGCAAACCAATTAATGATAATGTGGTTCCCACCTTCATAAGACCAGATAACGCAGGAGTAAAGGGAGGAATTTGCCCCTCTGTAATAATTTGACTAATATCACTTGTGCCGCTAGCTTGTTCATAAAATTGACTATCGTTTATATGAGTTGCTGTGGCAGTTAACTGCAATTTCAAACCTAAGTCAGCCTGCCCTATAATATACGGCTGACAACCGAAAGCTAAAGGTGTGCCGCTAACAACTTTAACAGTGCCACCGGCACTATTATATAAATACCAAGTACATGAGTTAACTTGCCAAGCTGAATTAGGAAAACCCTTAGTCGAAACAATTTCACCTACCTTAAAATTACCAGATAAAATTGGATTAAAAATTGGTGCTGGGCCTTTAGCAATTTGTAAAATATTTGACACGCCCACAGAATATTCATAAGCCTCAGGGTCTTTCAAATGCTGTGCCACAATTTTAGCTCTAATATCCTGACCCACATCATCTTTAATCGTGGAATAAGTATTTAAAGTGGCTCCGGTTATATTATTCCAAGAAGAATCATCATCACAATTAGCATTACATCTTTGCCATTGATATTGTAACGAAAAATCAGAAATTGGCAAAATTGAAGTTAATGACAATAACGAACCCATAACTGCTTGCCCAACAATAACTGGCGAAAAAATCGTAGGTTGACCTTTGACTACAACTGTACCATATTGATCAGAAGTATCTACACCAGCATAAATACTAACCTCTGATGGCATATAGGCAGAAGAAGTATTGTTTAAAACAACTTTTAACATAATTCTATAACCTAAATCAGCTGGCACAATACCATAATAGGGTTCTACAGCTCCAACAATAGCAGTGTAATTTGAAGGATTATCACTATCAGCCCGATACCATTGAAATTGAGCATTAGACCAACCGGTTTCAGCAGACGGCAAAGATGTAACTAATAATTCCTCACCCACAAAAGTTTCACCTACTATATTTGGAGAAAAAGCTACAGGTAAACCCTCGCTTATTAAATTAGTCCAATCAGATACTTTAACCACCTTACCTTGTAAAGAACTTTGAGCAGTCACCTCCACTTGCACTTGAAATCCAAACAAACTAGAATCTAAAGCTAGTTGTCTTTTAGTATTATCTAACAAAGTTTTACTAGAATCAGGTTCACTTAATAATTTTTTATACCATTTAAAACTTATATTAGACCATTCCAAATCACTTGGCGAAGGAATATTAAAAGTCGTTAAAATCTGACCAACATTTAAATTACCTGTTATAACAGGTGAAAAAACTGGATCGCTAGAAGGCAAAACTTCATAAGATGCTGAATGAAGATCAGATGAAGTAAAGCCATCTTTTGTTTCATGAGACACTACGCGAACATATTTTCCTAAATCATTAGAGCTAGCCATAAATATTTCACTAGTTTGATCAGTATTTACCCATTCAGCATCTGGAGAGGAACAATTAACTGAACAGACTTGCCAATGAATATCACTTGTCCAACCACTTGATTTATCAGGCAATCCCAAAACAATAACTTGCTTGTCAACTCTAATTTCTGTTTGTCCACTAGTATAATTATCGCTTACAATATCTAATCCTAATGGATAAGGATAATCACCTGGCGATACAGCATTTGTGGTGAAAGTTCCTACACTATCATTATAACCGTCTCTGACATAATGTGTGGCTAATTTTAAATTACTACCAACATCAGCTGTTTTTACCATATAACTACGACTAGATGGATCCATACAATCTTGTAAAAGTTGGTCTGTTTGCCCAGCACTAGTTCTATATAGCTGACACTGAGTTAATTTCCAATCTGATAAATCAACACCAGATAAATAAACTACCATACCATTTTGCACAAGACCTGTAACTTTAGCTGGTGGTACAACAGGATCGCCTTTTTGTACAGCAGTCGTAGAGGTTATAGTCAATGGTGAATCATAATAACCTTCACGAATCCAGATGGCAGAAAAAGTTACTTTTTTACCCAGATCAGACGCCTCTGGTATATAACTTAACTGAGCGTCAGTACATTTAGCATTAGGAGAATTAGTAATATCTGTGCCATCAGATAAAACAATTTTGCAAGTACCACTTTGAATTGACCAACCCTCCGGCACTCCTACAACTTGTAATAAAGCGGCAACTTTAGCATCTTTATGAGCCGGATCAAATTTTAAAGTCCCACTAGGTAAAGCTGACCCTTTATCAATAGCTGGTGAAATTAAATATTTAGTTGTAACACTATCATAAGTTGAATCATAAGATATATAACCCGACGGGGCAAGACTATTAACTGTTTTAACGCCTATTTTTAGTTTTTTACCTAATTGGTCAATAGTTGGTACATAACCATAATCAGTCGCTCCTGGAGTGCAATTAGTCCAATCTTGAATTAAAGTTTCTGCTCCTTGACTATCAAGTAAACTTATTTTACAACTACTACCCCAACCTCCAGACGGATTATAAAGACCCGACAAAGCCACTTTATCACCTACCATAGGGTAATTACCTGCTGAATTATAAATTAAAGACGGTGTATAATCCATAGGATTAACCCCTTGTTTAAAATCTAGTTTTTGATGATTAGGCGTGCCTTGACCTGAATTATAGCCTAAAGATGACTGATAAACATCCGCATATATACCACAGCCGCCTGTATGTTGAGTAAAAGCTTGTTGGCATTTAGGCTCTAAATTAAACACCTCCGGAGTTAAAAGCAAAATCGGATTATTATTGTCAATAGGCTTAGAATCTGTGCTACCAGTGCTTCCAATAGACCAAGTATATTGATGATCGTCAAAACCTGGCGAAAAATCGGCCTGAGCTTCAAGAGTGTCACCCATAGCACATGTACCATCAGGATAAAAAGCTTTATTAGCAGCAGTTTGATGACAAATCAAATTATAAGAAAAACTTGGTGTTTGACCTTTATAGATTTGCACAATTTCCGAATGGGTAACAGGTGCATAAGCTCCAGCATTAGGTCCGGTATATTCTAGATTTAGCACAATTTGTATAACACCACTTTGACCTTCATAAGCATTTGACCAATCACTTGACACAGGCGTATAAGTATCAGTATTTGACACTGTTTGCCAAACTGTACCTGTCCATCTTTGCCATTGCCAAGTATATTGAAAATTAGGGTCGTCTGCACACAACCCACTAGATATCGTGCATTTAGACTCATCTAAATTAACTTGGGATGATATGCCCGTTGTAGGCATTGAATAATGATCACCTTGATTATTATACCAATACGCAGGTGAATAGATAGTTGGCGTAGCTGCTTCTACAGGTTTTGACCAATTAGATTGAGTTTCATAAGTATACTGATAGGTAGATAGTGCTGGTTCGTCAGCATATATTTTAACCAAAGCCTCTGGTCGTAGTATACAATCCCAATAAGTATTCGCATAAGGTACCCCCGTGCCAACAAATACCTGACACCCATTAGTTGAAACATGTTCTAAAGTCCAATGCAATGGAAAAATTAAAGCATAAGGCTCGACACCCGTTGTTATATCAATTGTTTTATCTTGAGAACAATATATTTGTTTATTGTAATCTTGCACACTAATTATATAAGTAGAATCCGAATTTTTCGTTAAAGGTTGTTTTTGACTATTATAACAATCAGGGGTGCTGGCTGGAACATTAAAAGTATCCCCAACTTTTAAATTATCGGGGAAATTTATAATCGGAGGTTGAGAAGCTGCTGTTAGAACTGACATTTCAATATTTTTTGTACCGGATACAGCATTATTAATACCAGCTGTTAAACCGTAAGTGTAATCTTGTGAAGCAGAACTTGGACTGGTAGCAATACCCCTAATATAAGTTTGCCAGTCTGAAAAAAAAGTGCTGTCACCATTCACCCATTCCAGCCACGATGTATAACCATCGGGATAGTATACATGAGTTATATCATCTGCCGGCATATCACAATTTTGACCATCGGGCCTATATTCAGGATCTCGACCTTCGTCCCAATGATATTGGCCTGGAACATTACAATAAAGTTGCATCCAAGCCCAAGCATCATCAAAACTTTTAGTTTCTGGCCCACCGCCATAATCCCGAAAAAAATCAACACTATAAAAAATATGATGTTCCGTATTCACCTCGTATCGCCGAGGATGAGAATAAAAATACGGTCTAGCATTAGCTATTTCACCATAGATCTGAAAAGGCATAACTAACTGCGACTTGACTGCAGCAGCAGAACCTAAAAGAATGGCTGGTTGACTATTAGGGCCGATATTAGCCGTTCCCCAGCTATCAACTAAATTACCAGATTCATCATGCACCCTAACAAAAAAAATAGTTCGTTTAGATATTATTTTATTTTTGGAAATATCGTAAGATAATTTTATATCTGGCGTATCTGGCATAGTATATTTAACTTGTAAGTTAGAAAAATTATAATTTAAATTGCCATCAACTGAAGTTTGGCTCACACAAGCAAAATTTGCTGGAACATTTAATGAGGTGAAAGTGCCATAATTATAAGGTGGGCTAGGATTGAAATCTTCTTGAACAAATTTTAAATTATAAAGTGTAGCAGCATATAAATATATTCTAAGTGAACTAGAAGTCACTTTACCTGAAGCAGCTGAAGTATTAACGGCACCTGAGATATTAATGCTATAGTTTGTGGCATCAGCTGTCGGCGTATAAGGGTCACAATCCACCGCTGGTGGAATTATTCTTCCAGAAGCGGTTGGTTCTGGATTAGCTGCGTTTACAGATTTAAGAGGTTCTGAAATTAAAAAACTAAAGCCCAACGGTAAACTTAATAAAAAAACTAAAACTTTTCTAAATAATGAATTAAACTGCATTTTACACTCCTCCATCTTGATTTATGTCCGATTCTGATAATATTTTTTTACTTCCAGTTAAAAACCGTCGTCTAACAAAATAAACTGTCGCCAAAACTAAAAGCAAAATAAATAAAAGGCTAAAGGTCAACAAAACCAAACTTGAAGCCCAAGGATTTTCAACAATTGAATTATTTTGATCTATTTGATTTTGAGTTTTAGGATTAACAGACTGTGGTTTACTAATCATCTGTAAATCCGCTGACTTAACTGAATTTGAACTTTCATCTGGCGTATTATATGGCAAAACCTGTAAATTAAGGCTAGTTTTAGCCTGACCGCCAGCATTTTTACCTGTCAAATCAATTATATAATCTCCCACATCTGCCATAATATTACCAGACAAAACAAAGCCCTCCCCACAACTGCCTCTTAATTCTAAACCATTTGGCAAATTATCAATATTTGGCTTTTTACAAGGTGCTGCTTTATAACGCAAAGGAATATCAATATATTCATATTGTTTAGCCACCATAGAATTATTAGATAACTTGAAACTAGGAGCTAAAGCATCAGCTTGTAAAGAAAAAGTTTCTTCAGCCGAAGATACTTTAACAGGCGTCGATGAACTTACAGAAATTGGAAGAATATAATCAAACAAACTATTAGATAATTGAGATC
>JAITSD010000105.1 GCA_031288055.1 Candidatus Opitulatrix roisinitermitis
CACACCAGGTGGACCTACCATATAAACATTATGTCTGCCAGCAGCTGCCACCATCAAAGCATATTTAACGCTGTCTTGCCCTAAAACATCTATAAAATCATCAGTTTGACTAACTAATTTAACCATTTCAGATTTTATAGGCACATTTTTCGTTTTTAACTGTGATATATCAATAGTTAACTTGCCACCAAAATAATTTATTACTTCAGCTAAATGGTCAAAAGCCAAAACTTCTATATTATCAATTAACCTAGCTTCCGATAAATTATTTTTTGCCACAATCAATTTAGTAATTTTCATACTTTTAGCAGCAATTACCATAGGTAAAATACCTTGAATAGCTTGCAGTTTTCCGTCAAGTCCTAATTCAGAAATAAAAGCCATATTGCGTAATTTAGTTTTATCAATAATCCCTTGAGCTAATAAAATAGCTATAGCTATTGGTAAATCAAAACCTGAACCAGTTTTTTTAATAAAAGCTGGTATTAAATTAATAGTTAACCTGTACTCTGTCCATGGTAAACCACAAGAAATAATTGCTGCCTTAACTCTATCTTTTGACTCTTGTAAAACTGTATCCGGTAAGCCAACTATTGTAGTCGATGGCAAACCTGCACAAATATGAGCTTGAGTCTCAACTTTTGTGCCCTCTAAACCATCAAGTGCAATAGATAAACACTGTCCAAATTTAGTTTTCATATTTTACTCTATTGTTACAGATTTCACTGTCATTTATTTTTGCTGCATTTATTTTTATTTATTTTCATAGACTTTGTTTCAATTTACCTACATTAAGCTACGGCTCTTAAATGATTGATTTTAGGATTTTGTCCATTAAATAAAACTGTAAAAGAATCTATTCTATAAGGCCAATCGGTTTTACCATTATTATCTAGCCAAGCTTTAGCTAGTGTGCGTAATTTGGTTCGTTTTTTCTTATTTATGGCTTCTATAGGAAAACCGTAATTAATGCTAGTGCGAGTTTTAACTTCAATAAATATTATTTGCTGTCCATCACTAGCTATTAAATCTAATTCACCATATTTACTATAATGCCAATTTTTGTCTAAAACACGCCAGCCTCTCCGCCAACAATCTCTTTCCACTAAACTTTCTCCAAAACGACCAACCGACCAATTATTTTTAAAACTTATTTTCATAAAAATCCTTATTTTACTAAGATTGATACTACAAAATTAGTATTACAGCTGTATTTTTAAATGTCAAACCGCTTTTTAAAAATGTTGATAATAAGCCAAACACACCTATTATTCAAGAAAACAAATTCACTCTAAAATTTAATTTCTTATAATTTACTAAACTTTTATTTCCTCTATATTAACATCCGAAAAAGTTAGGATTTTACAACTTGGTAAAAATCTAGAAGGCCTTTTTTCATCTAAAGCCCAAACATCAGTTAAAGCTAATTCAAAATAAACATCTTTATTTAAATTTTTAGCTTTTAAATCAACCGCATTAGCTAAATACTGTCTTTGACGAGTCTCAACTAAATATTTAAATTTAGGATAAACCTCTATATATTCTTGATACATTTTTGCTAAATCTACCATAAAAATCCTTCCTATCTTATAAACGACTTTTAATAATATCAGTCACCTTTTTTGCATCGGCTTGACCTTTAGTTACTTTCATAACCTGTCCTATTATAACACCTATAGGAGCCATATTTCCTGACTTCAATTTTTGTAAAATATCTAAATTATTAGCTAAAGCAGTATCAACAGCTTGTTCTAAAACCGATAAATCTTCCACCACATGTAGATTTTCTTTATCTAAAACTGTTGCAAAATCACCTTGCCCTTGCAAAACTTTTTGCAAAACCGTACGAGCAATCTTATCATTTATTTTACCGTTTTTGATTAATTTTTCCATATAAACAATATCTTGAGCTGTAGGCAACAAACTATCTAATTCACAACTCTTGGCTTTTGCCCAACGTAATAATTCACCCATATACCATTTTTTAGCACCTTGGGGACTAACACCTAATTTAACAGCTTGTTCTATTAAATCTAAAGCTCCAGCATTAACTATTTCTGACATAGTTTTAACATCAAACTGCCAGGCTTTAGCCAGTCTTTGCCTTTTATCAAATGGCAGTTCTGGCATAGTCTGACGAATTTTATCAATTTGTTGACTATTTGTTACCACAGGCACTAAATCAGGTTCAGGAAAATATCTATAATCATCAGCGTCTGATTTAATTCGCCCAGATGAAGTGGTTAAAGAATCCTCATGCCAATGTCTAGTTTCTTGTAAAACTTCACCACCTTTATCCAAAATATAAGCCTGGCGGCATATTTCATAAGTACTACAACTAATAATTGATTTAAGTGAATTAACATTTTTAGTCTCTGTGCGAATACCTAATTTTTGACTATTTTTAGGAGCTAAAGAAATATTTATGTCAGCTCTAACATTACCTTTTTCCATTTTGGCATCAGATACATTTAAAACTTTAAAAATATCTCTTAAGCCTCTAACATAAGACGCAATAATCTCTGGGGCTTTAGCATTAGTCACCAAATTAGGAAAAGTCACAATTTCTACCAATGGCACGCCAGATCTATTATAATCTATAAGTGAATAATGTGCTCCCTGTATTCGTCCAGTTTTACCTATATGATTACTTTTACCAGCATCTTCCTCCATATGAGCCCGTTCAATTTCAACTTTAAATACACTACCGTCATCTAGCGGCACATTTAAAAAACCGTTATAAACTATTGGTTCATCTGACTGAGAAATTTGATAATTTTTAACTAAATCAGGATAAAAATAATTTTTTCTAGCAAACCGACTAACTTTAGCCACCGAACAATTAAGGGCTAAGCCTATTTTAATAGCATATTCTAAAGCAGTTTTATTTAAAACAGGCAAAGAACCCGGTAAACCTAAAGATACAGGTGTAGTTTGCGAATTAGGTGGTGCAGCAAATGACACTGGAGCTGAACAAAACATTTTAGTTTTAGTATTTAACTCCACATGAACTTCAATCCCAAAAGTAATATCAAATTTCCTGACAGCTTCACTGTAATCTAATAATTGATCCATAATATCTCTATAAATTAACGGCTTTAGACAGTTGAGTTAAACCGCTTGGGTTAAAATTGAAATTAATTAATTTTTCCAAAGCACTAGCCAAAAAATACATATTATAATCTTTAAATTGTGGAGCTATAATTTGTAAACCGCTTGGCAAATTATTGGCAGCTAGACCATTAGGTATGCTCATAGCTGGCATACCGCCAAAGTTTGCTGGAATAGTAGCTAAATCATTCATATACATAGCCATAGGATCATCAAGTTGTTCGCCTATTTTAAAAGCTACGGTTGGTACAGTTGGCGAAATAAGACAATCAACTTGTTTATAGGCTCTAGTAAAATCACCTTTTATTAAAGTTCTCACCTTTTGAGCCGCTCCATAATAAGCTTCATAAGAACCAGCTGACAAAGCATAAGTTCCCAAAATAATTCGTCTTTTTACTTCAAAACCAAAACCGATATCACGGGTTGTTTTCATCATAGATTCAGCTGTAACAGTTTGTTTATCTGGTAAAAACCGTTTACCATATCTCATACCATCGTATCTAGCTAAATTGCTAGAAGCTTCGGAAGCCATTAAAATCTGATAGGCACCTATAGAATATTGAAAATTAGGACAATCAACTTCCACAATTTCAGCACCGTTGTTTACCAATAAAGCCACCACTTTATTAAATGCAGCTAAAATCCCTTTAGAAAACCCTTCACCAGTTAATTGTTTTATAATACCAACTTTTAAACCCTTTAAACCTTGATTAGTCCCCTCAATAGCGGCTTGCTCCATAGAACCAAAATCATAATTTAAAGATGTGGAATCCTGCATATCATAGGATGATAAAATATCGTGTAAAATAGCCGCATCTAAAACACATCTAGCCATAGGACCAGCCTGATCTAACGATGAAGCCATAGCAATAATACCATATCTAGAAATGCCGCCATAAGTCGGCTTGGCACCAACAATGCCTGTCAAACTAGCTGGTTGTCGAATAGAACCGCCTGTATCCGTGCCCACGCTAAAAGGTGTCTGCCAAGCCGCCACACTAGCGGCTGAACCGCCAGAAGAACCCCCTGGCACAGTATTTAAATCCCAAGGGTTAAGACATAATTTATAAGCACTTCTTTCAGTAGATGAGCCCATAGCAAATTCATCTAAATTAGTTTTACCTAAAATTATTAAACCATTATCTTTGATATTTTCAACTAAAGTAGCATCATATGGTGGCACCCAATTTTGCAAAATTTTGGAAGCTGCTGTGGTGACTAAGCCTTTTGTACAAATTAGATCTTTAATTGCTATTGGCACACCAGCCATTTTAGGTAAAGTATCACCTTTTAGCCGACTAGAATCAATTTTTTTAGCCGTTTCTATAGCGATTTTATCATCAACTAATAAAAAAGCCCCCAATTTATCATCTGTTTGATTAATTCTATCTAAAAAAGCCTGAGTTATTTCTAAGGACGATATTTCTCTTAATCTCAATTTATTAGCTATTTCCCAAGCCGACAACTTATAAAGTTCAGACATATTTTCCTACTCAATAACCCCTATTCCTCATTTAATATTTGTGGAGCCACAAACATATTATCCTGTTTTTTGGGTGCACCTGATAGAGCTTCAGTCTGTGTCAAAGGCTTAACAGAAGTATCATCCCTTAAAACATTACATAAATCAACAGGGTGGCTAGTTGGTTTTATATCACTTGAGGCTACATCGGCTAATTGATTAATTGAATCAGTTATAATTGATAATTCTTTAGTTAAATGAATTATCTCATCACCAGATAATTCAATTTGAGCTAACTCAGCCAAATGTCGAACTTTGTCAACCGTAAATTGACTATCCCGCTGATTAGCTATTTGGCTCATAATTTTAGTTTATCATTGATATAAAAAGCTTCTATAAAACCATAAATATTAGTTCATTTTTTAAATTAAACAATTATATTTAGCAAATAATTATTCTTTTTCATTAAACAACAGTTAAAACAATAACTGTTTCCATCGCCACGCTTTTTCCAGCTGCCACGCTTTGTTTTTGAACTAAATTCAAAATTGCTGAACCTTGATCTTGCCATTTTAAATTAGCCTTTTTTAATTTATTATGAGCCTCCGACAATGATAAGCCAACCACATTAGGCACTGTTGTTATAGGCGGACCTAATGACACAATCAAAGTAATCTCATCGCCCTCAAAACCCTTAGTTTCCTCAATTGGATTTTGTGAGATAACTAAATCTTTTTTAACAGTTTCTGAATATTGACTTACAACTTTTATTTTAACAGCTAAAGCTTTTAAAATACCAACGGCCTCAGCTTGAGACCTACCAATCACGCTAGGAAAAACCACAGGTTTTGGGCCCTTAGAATTGGCCAAAACTATTTTAGAATCCCATCTAAGTTTAGTACCCTCACGAACTGATGATTTAATTAAAAAATCTTTAGCAACTGAAGTGGAGTAATCGTTTTCCACCACCACATTAGTGAAACCCAATTTAGTTAACTTATCTAATAAATCAGCTGTTTTAATATCTTTTAAATTATTAGGAAAGTTTATATATTTAATACCTTTAGAAATTGTTAAAATTACCGTCTCATCACGAAACTTTATAGTTGTATTTTCTGCAGGTGTTACTAACATCACTTTACCAACCTCGAATTTATCAGAAAAATCTTCAATCTTTTCAGAACTTATACCGAGTTGCGACAACTCGTCAAAAGCTTGATTATAAGTTTTACCAACTAAGTTATTAGGTATTTGTTTATAAGCCCCTGGACCAGCATAATTCCAAATGAAAAAACCACTAATTATTAAAACTAAGGCTAAAACCAAACAAATAACTATAAAAATAGGGCGTTTTAATTTATTATTAGGTGTTTTTGAATTATTTAGCTTAACTTTGGGTTTATCTGTTTTATTATGCCTAGCTAATTTCAAATCAGATAATGACATCATAA
>JAITSD010000010.1 GCA_031288055.1 Candidatus Opitulatrix roisinitermitis
TAGTAGTTGATAAAGTAGCTGCCCAAAACATATTTTGCATATTGGTTGCCATGTTGCCAAATCCGGCTGGTAATTTTAATTCATTAGGTAAAATAGCGTGACTAAACATATACAGTGTAGCAGTTGCTGCTTTTCCAAATTTTTCTGGTAACGAAAATCCATTTGGAAAAGTAACATGATAAAACATGGCATTCATACTTAGAGCCGCACTGCCAAACCCATCAGGTAACGAAAAGTTAGTTATTGGCAAAGTAGCGTCTCTAAACATAGCACCCATATCAGTTGCCGCACTGCCAAATCCCATCGGGAAAACAAACTCATTTGGAAAAGAGGTTTCATAAAACAAGGCATTCATATTTAGAGCCGCACTGCCAAACCCATCAGGTAATGAAGACCCATCTGGTAAAATCGTTCTATAAAATGCACCAGACATATTAGTCGCGGCACTGGCAAATTTGTTTGACCAAATAGGCGCAGACTTTAATTTGCTTTCACTAAACACCCATGACATATCCGTAATAGTTGATCCATCTAAATTAGATAAATCAATATCAACCCCATTAGTCGTGGTTAAGTTGCTCAATAAATAAGAATTATTAGGATTGGCTTGAACTTGCATATAAGCTTCACCTATAACAATTTCAGTATTGTTAATTACACAGGCTATAATACCGCCGCTATCATCTGCTGAAACATCGGTTGGATTAGAACATTCAGGTAAAGTGTTTTGGAACGATATTTTAGTAATTTGATCTCTATTTGGATTAGCCATATATAAGAAAGTGCTAGGGTTTGAATTCTCCACTTTTAAATAGGCCAGTAAATTTAAAGTGTTGGCAGTTTTTTGTAAAAATAAAACTATTTGCTGACGCGTGGCATTATAATTAGGTCGAAAAACTATATCACCAGGTTTAGTGCATTCAACTTCAGGTTTGCCTTTAGCGGTACAAGTAAACCCAGCTGTAATATTATTTTTTAACAGCCAAGCAATAGAAGTATCTTGTCCGCTAGCTATTATTTGTTTTTTATCTTTAAAAGTGCTCAAGTAAGAGTTAACTTCATCTGGTGTCATAGTTGGAGATGCCGCAAACTTATATAAAAAAGTTGCCATTTGTTGTCGAGTAATTTTACCTTGCGGATAATAAACCAGATCGCCTTTTTTATTACATGTGGTAACAGGCACGCCTTTAGCTGTACACGAATAACCAGCAGCAATATCCTGGGTTGATAACCAATCAATATCGTTTTTATGAACTGATTCAGTTATATCAGTGAAATTAGTTGGTGCGCCTTCAATATTGGGATTACCAGCTAATTTATGGAAAAAAGTCGCCATTTGTCCGCGAGTGGTTGGAGTAACAGGATGAAAAGATCCGTCTGGATAACCAGCTGTGATAGTATAACTAGCTGCCCATTTAATAGCTGTTTGAAAGTTAGCTGGTAATTTAGTAATGTCACTAAAGTTAGTTGAAGTTGTAATTGGACTTAAAGCTACTGATATTGGCACACTTGATTGAGCAGGATTACTTTTTATATTGTCAACCACTGTATAAATAATGGCATTATAGTTACCCGTTGATAAATTATTAAATGAGGCATTAGTAATATTTGAATTAATGTTATTTATTGATTGAGCCACACTAGATATATTATTTATTAAATCAATCTGATAAGTGTAATTAGCCGGTGGTGTGGTTGGGGCAGACCATGTAACTACGACTGAATTGTGGCTTTGGCCTCTGGAAATAGATACGCTACTAGGAGCAGGCGGCGGGTCAACTAAATTATTAGAAGCGGTTTTATTAGTATAATTTTCTGGTAATTTGGTTTCAGAGGCTTGGATTGTTGGTGTTGGTATTATTGGTAAAAATGTAAAATATAAAGCTGTCATTATAATTGCTACTAGAATATTAGCACTATTTTTCATTGAAATTCCCTTCTGTTTTTTTGCATATAGGTAAAATAAACCCATCTGGTAAAGAAAATCCAGTTGACAAAATAGTTTTTTGAAATATATAGCTAATTTTTAGAGTGTCCTGCCCAAAGTCAGATGGCAAGTTAAATTCAGTAGGTAAATTGGTGAAACAAAACATGTTTGCCATTGACTTTGGGTAGGAAGTATTTAAAATGGAACTGTCGGGAACAAATTTGTTAGCTGTTTTGGTATTGTTAGTTTGTTTTTCTGTAGCTTGAACTTGAGATGAATTATTTATTGGTAAAATTGTAAAAACTAGGCTTGCTATTACTGCTGCCATCAAGCTTTTTAAAATAATTTTTCTGTAAGTAACCTTAATTTTATTCATTTCACAATCTATCCCTTTAGTACCTATTTATAGTTTTTATATTACTGTCGGAATGAATTTAAATATTTAAACCCTTTCATATTCAATTTTTCCTCAAAAAAAAAAACACTTAATAGCCTGATAATTTTTAACAAATATGTTATAAAATTTCGAATATAAAAATTTTAATAAAGTAAAATGGGATTTAAATTAAAAAATAAAAAAATTAATTTTAAATTAAGTTATATTATACAACTAGTAATTAATTTTAAATTATAGAATTGTATTTAAGTATATGAAGTTTTTTAATTAAGCTGTGGGGAATGAGTCGTCAGTAAAATAATTTGTTTGACACACAAAACGCCCACCAGTGGGAATTTGGTTTATACCATGAGAAATCCAAACGCACAATCCACTTGTAGCGTTTATAGAAAAATAGAAATAATAGTTTTCACTGAAAGTATGCGAATATACTGAACAGGTATTACCTTGTCCTACCATATCTGCTAGAGTTTTAGGTTTATAGCCGTTAGGTATTTTGCTTATAGGTATTATATTTCTTTCGCCGATATCCATAGGTATTGCATTATATATGTCTATAAAAACAGTGACAGCTGAGGCGTTTCTGGTTAGTGTGACATAATTTGTATTGCTTATGTCCCAATAGGTAGTGTTTATTAAATTTGCGGCATTATAACTGTAAATTGCTTTACTGTTTTCGTAAACACTTTTAGCACTAGGAAATTGATTATCTGTGCTATTAGCATTGATTGAGTTTACTTTACCTAGATTAATTAGAGCTTGACTTGCTGAATTACTGCCAGTCCCGCCTTTAGCCACCGGCAAAACCGTAGATGATGAAGCGGCATTAACTTGTGATAAATTGCCACTTACAAAAGTTACAACTCCGAATAAAAACAAACAAAATACAATTCCTAATTTTTTAAAGCTGAACCTATTCCAATTTTTCCTAATTTCTATATTATTTTTTCTAATTTCCATACTAAAATTATTCCAAAAAAAAAAAGGTTAATAGCCCCGATAATTTTCTAATAAAATTGTTAGAAAATGAGGTTAAATCGTGTCAAACTAAAAGGGTAGCACACACCCCTTTTATATTTAATAATTTTTTAATTTAAAATTATATATAACTAAAAGAAACGAAGGTTAGCTTTTCAAGTTTGCTATAGGTTGTACTATCAGTTACTAAATTAATTGCATTAGGATCACTACAAGTGGTTAAATAAAAAGCACTTCGACTACCGACGACATTAGGTACTTTAAAATATATACCGCCATCAGCACTATAATAAAACATCCTATCAGTTCTAGGGGCGGCAGCGTAAGAAACCCCACCTCCTTTTTCAGATAGTTTAGCAAAAACCCCACCATTAGGGCTTGAAGACGCAACTATATCTATTACATGTTCATTACTTGAAAAATCCGAGCAAGTGAAATATAAATAATTATTTTTTTGAGATTCTAAGAAAACCCTTTTATAGCTGGCACTAATATTTATATCGTTAGTTCCATTAAACGATTCACCGTTTATATTCCTAGCGTTTTGCAATTTTGTGGCTGATCCAACATTAACATCAGCTAAATTATTTTGACCAGTTCCGCCTTTAGCCACTGGCAAAACCGTAGATGATGAAGCGGCATTAACTTGTGATAAATTACCACTTATAAAAGTTACAACTCCGAATAAAAACAAACAAAATATAGCTCCTAGTTTTTTAAAGGTGAACTTATTCCAATTTTTTCTAACTTCCATATTATTTTTCTTAATTTCCATACTAAAATTATTCCAAAAAAAAAAACGGTTAATAGTCTGATAATTTTCTAATAAAATTGTTAGAAAATGAATGAATTTGTTAACTGAAAAGGTGGTAGGGGACTGCTACCCTTTTGGTTGACACATTTTTTCGCATTATTTGCTTTGCTAAAATAAATTATATCATATTCTTGAGGTGTTAAATTATTTAATTTATTTTGTCCCCTTTCTTTGTTATATTTGACGGTAACCCAGTATACAATTTCTGTAATTAGTTCTTGCCGGGTATTTCACTTTTTATAATTTAAAACATTGTTCTGTAAAAGAGCAAAAAAGCTTTCCATTGCAGCATTATCTGCTGAAGTTACAGTATTTCCCATAGAACCTAAAAGTTTAAATTGTTCAAGTTC
>JAITSD010000039.1 GCA_031288055.1 Candidatus Opitulatrix roisinitermitis
TGGGTGGGTTTGGCAATTGAAGCTGTTAAAAATAAGTTAAATGACAAAACTTATGTTCCATTGACTCGTCAGATTGCAACTTATCAAGAATTGTTGCATGGCGAAATTATTAGTTTAAAATATTATTGTTTGGGTAAGCAGAGGAAGTTCCATATTCCTATGTCTGGCAAACCTAATGGGGGCCGACCGGCTAAAATTAATTTTTTATTATATGGTAGACATGCTGGAAAAACAGATTTCTGGAAGGTCGCTAGAGAGGTTTCAAAAGATTTGTGAATATTTGTATATTATTATAATATGAGTATATTGTAATAGAATATATATAAATAATGCATACATATTAGGAAATATATAAAACTTGTGAATTTTTTATAATTATGATATAGTTGTTTTATAGTTAAAAATTCAATAGTGAAGAGGGAATCCTTTATTTATCGGAATATGAGAGGCACTTCTTGGTTTTCCTCCCCGAAATATAGAGGATTAAAGGCAAAGGGTCTGTCTGAGTTCCCCGAAATATAGAGGATTAAAGGCAAATGTGGGACAAAAGACCCCCGAAATATAGAGGATTAAAGGCTAGTAATTTGTTATTTTGCCCCGAAATATAGAGGATTAAAGGCGCACAACTGAAAGGAAAATCCCCGAAATATAGAGGATTAAAGGCTGAGATATCTAAATTTTAGCCCCGAAATATAGAGGATTAAAGGCTTTCGTTTTGCCAACTTACCCCGAAATATAGAGGATTAAAGGCGGTATTGATATAGCAACGCCCCGAAATATAGAGGATTAAAGGCACGAGGTAGAAAAATAGCACCCCGAAATATAGAGGATTAAAGGCGTAAGGAGCTACTAAGATCTCCGAAATATAGAGGATTAAAGGCTTGACATTGGATGCGAGGACCCCGAAATATAGAGGATTAAAGGCACACCTCGCTTGTTCAGTCCCCGAAATATAGAGGATTAAAGGCTAAAAGACGAATTGCCCACCCCCGAAATATAGAGGATTAAAGGCTTTATAGTATAGCATAGACCCCGAAATATAGAGGATTAAAGGCTCTGCTTTGTCAGGTGAGCCCCGAAATATAGAGGATTAAAGGCAGGCTTCGTTACTTGATCCCCCGAAATATAGAGGATTAAAGGCAGGCTTCGTTACTTGATCCCCCGAAATATAGAGGATTAAAGGCAGTGGCTTCCACTCGTCATCCCGAAATATAGAGGATTAAAGGCTTGGCTGAGGATGAGGATCCCCCCGAAATATAGAGGATTAAAGGCAAATCCACACCTTCTTTTCCCCGAAATATAGAGGATTAAAGGCTAACTAAAATTGGTGTATACCCCGAAATATAGAGGATTAATCCCAAACACAGCAAAGGAATTCCCAACCGCTGAAAGAATCGGTTGTAGCCTTGTCCTTTGCCCCTCTTCACTATTGAAATTTGTTTCATAAAATCTATTTGTTACTTTTAAGGCTTAGAGTTCCCAGCTGTTGAAAGAAACGGTTGTAGCCTTGTATGAGTCGCTTTTTCGGTGGGTGTTTTATTTTTATTTGACTATAACCCGCTTGGCTTTTTAGATAAAAAGATTATTGTGGGTTTTCGTTTTTAAAGGTTATTCAGCGTCGCCTAATATTTCAATTTTTTTGATACTTTTAATGTCCTGTGCGGGCGTCATTTCATCGTCTAATGTTTCATACCAGCCATATTTTACGTATTCCGGCTGTCCCTCTATCTCTGTGAGGTCTAATTCTACGCCGTCTGCTGTATAATTTATAAACAAATTCCCCACAACGACGCCCCCGTCAAAAAATAACAGCTTCACTCTTTTTTCGTCGTATTTATCCCATTTTTCCATAATACGCCCCCTCTGCTAACGGAACTATATGAGCCCCCGTTTTACTATGATGTATTTTAAAAGCTCTTGTTTTTTCTCTGCTGTTTTTACTAGAGGCAAAACCTATATTTTTGTCAGAAATAACGTATTCAACGTTTGTTCTCCTGCCGTTTTTATCCTTTTGAACACTCCCCGCTCCTTTATATTCATTAAATAACTTCTGAGCGTCTACACCTTTTAATAAATAACTTTTTCCTAGCGTGTGTGTCTCGTAGTTGTGCCTTGCTTGTTTATTCACATTAACAATATTACCATACACCCCTGATTTTAAACGGCTTTTTATAAAATATTCGTCCTTCATCTGTGCGTAGGCTTTTGCGTCATTATATTTTATCTGCTGAAAAGCCATTATATCGCCCGTTTTTATCCCAACGCTCCTGTATAATTTAGCTTGTTTTTTGTCGCTAGCTTGATTTAAAACTTTCTTTTGCTCTGTGGCAAAACTTGACCCCTTACTTCTAAGTTGCTCATCTTTCCACTGCTTCCATTCGCTATAATTTTTCCAGTTGCCGTTTTTCCCACTCGCTATGTCTCGCCGTAATTCGTCTTTTTGATCTTTTTCATCAATTACAGGTATTGTGGTACATCGACAATTTATATCTAAGTCGGCCGATAAAAAACAACGAGGTCCAATAGCCTCTAACCCTCCATATTTAAAGTTTTCATCGGCATTTACTATTTGGCCGTCTAAAAGTCCGTGCTGAGGTCTGGTTTTTATATCTAGTGTGGCTAACCACTGCTTTTTTAGCCCTTTCACCCCTAGCTTCAACCCGTCATCATAGGCTTTTTGCGAGGTTATTGTTCTAACTCTACCGCCCTCAGTTCTAGTTATTCGCATAGCATTACGATAACTAATACCGAACTGCCCCATAAAAAGCCTTGAAATGTCACCATAGCCTTTACCTTTTGCTACTCCCTCCTGTAACGAAACAGTCACGGTGCGGGCTAGGCTAGTTGTATTTTGGTGTATTCTTTGTGATAGGTTTTTTCAGACTTTTGAAAAAACTATCAAAATATCAAAGTTTTTTTAATTAAAAGTAAAAAGTTTTATATTGGGAATATTTTTGCTATACTGAAAATATGCAAAAAATAAAACGCCAAAGAGAATTAGATATTTTAAGGGAGGCTAAAAATACTAATTTAATAAAGGTTATAACAGGAATACGCCGTAGCGGTAAATCAACTTTATTAGAATTATTTCAAAACGAATTAATTAAATCAGGTATTTCTAAACGGAATATTGTATCAATTAATTTTGAAGATTTGGACACAGAAGAGTTAACTAATTATAAAAACCTACATCAACATATTCTTAAAAATTTACAAAAAGGGATGAATTATGTATTTCTTGATGAAATTCAAATGGTTAGCAATTTTGAAAAAGTGGTCGATAGTTTATATATTAGGAAAAATGTAGACCTTTATATTACTGGAAGCAACGCGTTTTTTATGTCTGGCGAGTTTGCTACGCTTTTGACAGGACGGTATGTTGAAATTCAAGTATATCCTTTTTCTTTTGCTGAATTTGTGAGTGCTTTCCCCCTTAATGAACGGCTTGATGAACTCTTTGAAAGTTATTTAATTTATGGAGGTTTTCCAGAGGTTGTTAATTTATTGAAAGAAAATAAAAAGAAGCTTATTATAGATTACTTATTGGGTGTATATAATACAATTTTAAATAAAGACATTGCAGCCAGATTTAATATGACTAATATATCGACTTTGTTGGGCATTGCTAAATACTTATTTGACAATATTGGGAATATTACTAGCCCTAAGAAAATAGCAGATTTTCTCAGTTCAAATAATAATAAGACTTCCTATAATACTGTAACTAAGTATTTGAATGCTTTGTCAGTTGGGTTGATATTTTATAGTGTAAATAGAGAAAACATCAAGGGTAAGCAAATTTTGCAGACTTTACAAAAATATTATGCTGTTGATATGGGACTTAGAAGAGTTATTTTATCTAGTGATGCTGGCTTTGACATAGGTCATATTTTAGAAAATGTAGTGTATTTTGAATTATTGCGTCGTCGCAATATTGTTACGATTGGAAAAATAGATAATGCAGAAGTAGATTTTATTGCCAAAAATATTGACACTAATGAAAAAATCTATTATCAAGTGGCCTATAGCGTTAAAGATTTAAAAACTTTTAGTCGCGAAATTAGTTCGTTTAATAAAATCAGTGATCATTATTCTAAAGTTTTATTAACAACAGATAATTATAATTTCTCAGAAAACGGTATAAAACACATTAATATTATAAACTGGTTGCTTGAAAGGTAAATTAAACTCTGAACTTCTAAGCAGACTATTTCCAACGCTCCCCGTCCTCCAACACTCTCCAGTATCCGCATTTTACACACACATATATATATTATAAGGCTTTGTATATTAAAGGTGTGGTCACTAAATATTTATAATTATTGTCAATGCTTGTACCATTGTCTGAAGAGAAACTAAGCTTTGTGCCGGCTGCTCCAATATATAAAACAGTATCTTTGCAAGTTGATGAGGAACTTTGCGGGCAAAATTTAACATTGGATGATGGATAATATTGCTTAGTTATGTCTTCTTTTAAATCAGTAGGCAGGTTTATTAGGGGTGTGTCAATTGATGAAGTTGGAGCAGTCTTCATAAGTTGATTGGTCACCCATATATAGACCGTTTTGTCGTAAGTTTTTTCATAATATAAATCAAAATAAGTGGTCGATAAAGTTCCTGTAGCTAATGGTTTAACATAGTTATAAACTGCCAAGGCTCCGGGATATTGGGTATTAGTTGAAGTGCTGTTAATAGCTGTTACTTTGTTGCCGGTATATTCGGCTTGTAAATTGGCTCTAGCTACGCCGCTTATGTTAGCTCCTGTTCCACCTTTAGCTATTGGCAAAATTGTGGTGGACGAGGCAGCATCGGCTCGCATTAATTCGCCACATATAAAGGCAACTGTTCCGAATAAAGTTATGGATACAAATATACCTAATTTTTTAAATGAGGGCTTTTTAAACAAGATTCTTTTGAAAACCGAATTTAGTAACTCTAAATTAGTCTCATTTGAATCAATATTTACTGAATTAGTTTTTTTCCATTTTAAATTAATCATTATGTTCCTATTCTTTCTATAATAATTCTTCTACTATATTCTTTCGCTTATAGTTTTTCATAAAAATTAGGCTTTGGCAATTATTTGATATAAATGTGACAACTATTTAACATAAATTATCAAAACGCTAGTAAAAACCACAAAAAAAGTTAATAAAATCCGCAAAATAGTCCTGTGAAAACCGCAAAAAACTAGTAAAAAAACCGTAAAAAATCGCGTAAAAACCGTAAAAAATTGAAAGAACATAAGGAGAAATTTAAAATAGGGAAGCTTTATTTTGTGATTTTACTGGCTTAAATATAGCTTAGTAATTTAAATTTAGAATAATATAAATTAGAAAAATATAGACTTCGTTTTCTTTTTGATATTCCTTGATATATATAACAATAAAATTAAAATAAAAAGTTTTTTGTGAACATCGGGGTTTTGTGAACATTGGGGCTTGTGAATATTGTGGGGGAGGTATGATACCCTCCCCCGCTCCAACTTAAAAGGAGGTGTGGTACCAAAAAACTTCAAAAAAAAAGGGGGGGGGTATGTTACCCAAAAAGAATACTTTAAAGAAAGTGTGTTACCTTACCCCCCTTCAAAAATATCTCAAACGAAAATAAAAAATTGGTTAATTTACTGTATAAAAAATCATTCAATTTTGAATAGCTACGGCATGTTAGTCGCTGATGACCAAGTTGGTTTTAGGTTAAGTAACTATGTGGAATGGGTATGATGTTGTTAAAAGAGAAACCGAAAAATTGACACCAGTATTTTGCCTGAGATCTCTTTTTTCGGGGCAAATAGCAAGGAAAAAGCACTTTATGAGTTATTGGAATGCGTTTATTATTTTTATAAATGGGGGGGGTGTTAACAGATAAAGATTTAGACGAAATAATAGATTATCTTAATAGGATCGCCAATGACAGAATTAAAAACAACACCAAATCTCGTTGGAGAGTTGCCAAACCAAAAAAATTGCTTATTTTGAAATTGCAAAAGACAACATTAAAGTGTTTTTTGAGGTGCTAAAAATGTTTGATATTTTATCTGAAAGTCATAAGTATGATGTGTTAGAAATTATTATGGCGATTAGACGAAAAAGAATAAAATAAGTTGTCAAATATTGACAATTTTAATGTAGTTTTAGTTGCTAGAAATAAGAATTAGTTGATAGACTGAAAACAGCAAAAAAAACAACTGCTATAAAAAAGAAGGGCGTATTTGTGGCTAGAAAAGATAAAATTGTTAGTTTTAGTGTCACGCAGACACTACAAACATTAGGGTACAATGTAGCTAATTGGGATGATAGCAAATCTAAGTTAACAAGTGAAATTGAAAAAGTTTTATCTACCGCTTCTAAAAGTCAGACGAGCAAGCCGGGGTATCCAGACAGAATATATATAAATAAAAGCGAAAAATTACTTATACTTGTAGAAGAAAAGCAAGCAATAAAAGACCACGACAATCCTGATAAAGCAAAAGGAGCTATTTCAGGTATAAAGTGGTATATGGAACAATTTTTAAATAGCAATTTATCTGACAATTTAAAAAATTATTTCGCCAATTGGAAAATATTAGGCATTGCTGTTAGTGGCGATTTACTAAAAGAATATTATCATAAGTTTAGTCTATTTTTTCTTGATTATAAATTACAAAGAATAATATTACTTCCACAAATTACAAATTTTGTAACCGAAAAAGAGTTTTTAGCTATTTTTAATAATTTAGATGAAGAAAAAGCTGTAACGCAGGTCTCTCAATCTAGCAAAAAGATAAATAATTTATTGCGTTCAGTAGATTCGCAGAAAAGACCGATTTTGTTATCCGCTTTGATGATTTCTTTACATAAATCTAAAGACAATAATTTTCCAACTAACTATAAAAATATGTCAGCTGAGGAGATAAGCAGTAATTTGCTTGGTGCAACAAAAAAAGTTTTAGAAAATGAAGATTTGCCAGAAGAAAAAATTAAAGTAATAGATACCGAATTAGGGTTTTTACAAAATGACTTAGTGTTAAGAAAAGAAAATATTTTGAAAAAGATTTTAGTTGAATTGAGTGCTTCAATAATACCGCTTTTTGAAAGTGATTTTTCTACAAATTCTAATTATGATATTATTGGGAAGTTTTATGAAGAGTTTTTAAAGTACGCTGGCATATCAAACGTTAAAAAGGGTATTATTTTGACACCCCGACATATTACTACGCTGTTTACTAAGCTTATTCCTTTGAAAAACAACGACAAAATAGTTGATATAGCTTGTGGAACTGGGGCTTTTCTTATTGCTGGTATGAATGCTTTGATTGACAAAATTGATAAAAGCGATAGATCAGATAAAAACTCAGCTAAATCAAACATAAAGAAAAACCAATTACTAGGTTTTGAAATAAATACCACTATGTTTATTTGTTCAATTTCTAATATGTTGTTTAGAGGAGACGGAAAATCATCTATATATAATTTAGATTCAATCAACAGCGAGGAAGCAAAGAAAAAATTGAAAAGTTTTGGAGCAACGATAGGTTTTATAAATCCGCCATATTCAGGGAAAGAAAACACAACTGACCCCACACCGAAAGAAATTACCTTTTTGACCACAATGCTAGATAATTGCTCGCGTTATGGCGTAATTATAGCTCCGTTATCCACATATTTTAAAGAGACTGAGATTAGAAAAAGCATATTAGAAAAACATACTTTAAAATGTGTTATAAATATGCCGGCTGATTTGTTCCAACCAAATGCCTCAACAAATACAGCAATTGCTGTATTTGAAACAAATAGAAAATTTGAAGAAAATAAAGATGAAGTTGTTTTTTATGATTTGCAAGATGATGGCTTTCAACTTTCAAAACATAAAGGCAGAACTGATGTGTATAATAAGTGGGAGAATATTGAAAAGAAATTATTGGATGCAGTTGTCTATAAAAAAACAAATCCAGATAATATAAAGTTAGTGAAAACAAAAATTAAAAAAGGTGATGAATGGACAATACATGCTCATTCTAAAACCGACTACTCTACATTATCAGAGGACGATTTTGTTCAGTCAGTATTTGATTATGCTATTTTTCAAGCAAAAAGAGATTTAGGTATTTTAAAAACTAATTTAACAGAAATAGAAGTGTTTGAAACAATAGGAAATTATTTTAGTGGTAATAAAGGCATTTCTATTCTTACGAAGAATAACAAAGGCGAGAATAAACTTTATACATCAAATTGGAAAGAGTTTAGCACTGCTGATCTTTTTGATGTAGATGGTACAAAAACCACACCGTTATTTGAGCTTGAAACAACATATGGGGAAGGGGATTATCCTTATATAACAACTAGAGCGACAAATAATAGCGTTGCTGGTTTTTATGATTATAAAACAGAAAAAGGTAATGTTTTAATTATTGATAGTGCTGTGTTGGGATTTGCCTCCTATCAAGAAAACGATTTTTCGGCTTCTGACCATGTAGAATTATTAAAACCTAGATTTAATATGAATAAATATATAGCCTTGTTTATTAAAACAATTTTTATGAAAGGTGCGTATAAATACGCCTATGGGCGTAAGTTTAATCAAGAAAGAATAAAAAACACAAAACTTTTACTTCCAGTAGACAAAAATAATAACCCAGATTGGCAGTATATGGAAAATTATATTAAATCATTGCCTTACGCCGATTTGTTATGATGGTTTGAATTTGCATTAAAAAATAAATGCCTGTAGTTTTTAAATTAAAAAAAATAAGTACGAGAGAGTTAAATCCTAGATCCCCAAAACACGAACGAGCACTCCTTTAGGGGTGCGAGTGAGAGTTTAACAAGTACGAGAGAGAGTTAACCCCAAACACCCATCAAAAAAACAAGAGAGTTAAAATTTTACCAAATTAAAAACCGCCCAAAAATCCCAAACACGAACGAGTACCCATTTTAATGGGTACGAGAGAGAGTTTAAAAAATTCGTCAGTCAAAAATTAAAAACCGCCCAAAAAACCAAACACGAACGATCACCTCTTTTAAGAGGTGTGAGTGAGAGTTTAACAAGTACAAGAGAGAGTTTAAAAAAGTGAGAGTTTAAAAAAGTACCAACACTCCTTTAGGAGTGCGAGTGAGAGTTAATCCTAAACCTTATAAAACAAGTACAAGGGAGAGTTAATCCCCCCCCCCTCCCAAAAAACATCAGTTTAACTAAAAAACCTAACACGAACGAGTACCACTTTAGTGGTACGAGTGAGGGTTTAAAAAAAGTAGGAGTTAACCCCCAAAAAACCAAACACGAACGATCACCTCTTTTAAGAGGTGTGAGTGAGAGTTAACCTTACAGGCAATAAAAAAACCGCCCAAAAAACCTAACACGAACGAGTACACCTTTAGGTGTACGAGTGAGGGTTTAAGAAAGTGAGAGTTTAAAAAAGTACCAGCATACCTTTAGGTGTACGAGAGAGGGTTTAAAAGAGTAAGAGTTTAAAAAAGTACCAGTACACCTTTAGGTGTACGAGAGAGAGTTAACCCCAAACACTTCCTAATAGTTTTTTAACAATTTTATTATAAAGGTTAGAAATCATAAACTTAGGCTTTTGAAAATAAATATTTCAGTTATCTTATAATTATGTGTAGTCTAGGAAAAAAGTTTATTACGACAGTTGCATCTTTAGCTATGGTTTTGACCATATCATTGGTTGCCGTGGTCACAGCCTCACCTCCCGAAGCTCAAGCTTCAAACGTAAGTAATTATTACACTGAAGCTTATCAAGTGGGAGCCTCTGGCACCACCGGCTCCTGCGATGTGGAGCAAAGTGTGGCTTGCGAGCCAATTGATATGGTGGAGATAGATGGCAAAATATTTGTGGCTAATTATGATGAAGGTTATGTATCAGTTATAGATTCAGCGGCTTATTCTAGTGCCATTCCTGAACCTGTAGGAGATCCTAGTGGCATAATTCCGCCTTTGGCTCGAATTGAAGTTGGGGCTAATCCAATCTCCTTAACCGTTGATTATGAAAGTCATGCGGTTTACGTGGCTAATCAAGGCTCTAAATCTATTACGCAGATCTATAATACTGACAAGACAAATCCTACCCGTGGCACCGATATAGTCTTAACTATTGCTCCTTCGCAAATAGTTATACCTTATTTAACTGAGCGGGAGGGAGCTGAATGTAGCCCTTATGAAGAGTTCTGCTATAGACAATATGATTTCCTATATGCTATTTCTAATACCGAAAGTAAAGTGGCCTTAGTTAATATAACGACTTCAAAAGGAGAAAAAGTCGTGATTGATACTGTAAAAAATCCGGTTAAAATAGTGGCTACTAGACATGCATGGTTATATATAATTGGCACAGGTTCAGATTATATGATGAGTGTTTATGGGATGAAAGAGTCTGCTGGGGACTATAGACTCTTTACAGAGAAATCAATATTACCAACTGGTTGTCAACCATTTGATGTAAATTATATGGGATATTCAGATGAGGGTCTTGTGGTAAGTTGCCAAGGCACTAATAGTTTAGTTACTTTTGATGGTAATTTATATTATGATACTAAAGAAAACACTCATATGCAGGCCAATATACCGTTAGGCGGTAAACCGCAAAATATATTATCCGTAATGGGCAAAGATGTAGGTATCCAAAAAGTTCTTGTTTCTCTGCCAGAGCAGGGTAGGATTTTTTCTTTTTTATATAATAAAGCCTTTATAGCAGGCAATGTTGCTCCCAAGGATGTGACATTACCAAATGACTTTCACCCTCGCAGTTTAGTGTTGGGCAAGGATCCTGATATTATCTATGTGGCGGATACAGATTCTGATAGAATAGGTGTTATTAAATATAGTTCTGATGGTTACTACGGATATAGAGGCACAATATGTGATTTGCCCACAGGCAATTATAATGCCGACGAAAACACTAGTTCGTGTCCATCTGGAGCTGGGCCTATGACTGGTTTAGGTTCGTCTAATGGCAAAGTTTATTTTGCTAATTTTGTGGAGGGCAACGTTAGGGCTGTGTGGCAAGCGGTGAATATTGATTATCGTCCTGCATATGGATATGGTGATGGGAGTTTCCACAGGGTTACGTTAGTTTCTGGCAATACTTTAGCCTCAGCTTTGCCTACTCCGCCGTCTGATGGACCGCCCGGAGCCATTTTTTTAGGTTGGTTTGATGGTAATTATGGAAATAGAATTAGTGAAGCAGAACTTAATAGTTCAGTAACATCTGATAAGGTATCTAAAGGTACAACGTCGGATACTTTTCTCCCAACTGGTTATTGGTTAAATGATGATATTACTTTGAATTATAACACAGGCACTAGTAAATCAGATGGTGAAATTAATTACAACAATATTTTGCAACTTCGGATGCCATATACGTTATTTCCTACTTGGGAATTTGTACCTAGTAAAGGTGCTATCGTATTATCGGGTGACTTTTTTACATCTAATGGTATGGCCATTAAAATAGGCACTCATAACTGCAATATTATAACTGGCGATGGGACTAATGAAAGCACAATTATTTATAGTAAACGTAGCTTGGCCATCTGCACCTTACCCCAAAATATGACCGCCACAGATATAATGGCCGATGGTTTAGATATCACAGTTTCCACCAAAGATTATCTAGGCAATAATCAAGAGTTTGTAATACCAGGCAATAGTGATCATTATTATTTTATTGATCCGCCAAGTTTTAATTCAGTTAGTGTTAATTCTGGTCCGGTGTCAGGTGGTTTTAATTTGACCTTAACTGGCGATAATTTTAAACCGGTTAAAGCGGATAGAAGTGTGGCTGATTCAGAGCAATTTATTTGTTTGAAAATTGCTGATGAAGACGCTTTGCCGGCTAATTGTTTAAAATATTCTGATATCACTGATAATAACACTGTAACTTTCCCCATTTCAGCTCACACGGCTGGTCAAGTAGCTTTTTATGTCACAACACCTTATGGCAAATCTGGCACGCAAGTTTTTGAATTTAAAAACTCGCAGTTAGCCGTGGAACCAGATTATGGTCATCCTGGTTCGCAAATAACAGCTTATCCAGAGGGTTTTATGCCAGGTGAAACAGTTAATTTTTCTTATGGCAATGACGCTATAGCCGAGTCTTGCGAAGCTAACGCTTATGGTTCTTGCGAAGTTTCGATATATTTGCCAAATGCTATAGCCACAGGTTCGGTTATAGCCACAGGTTCGGTTTCAGCGGCTGTGGCTTCAGCAGCTTTCACAGCTTATACACCAACTATATCTTTGCCATCTCCAGCCACAGCTGCACCTAGTTCTAAATTAAAGCCATCTTTTAGCGGTTTTAATCCGTCTAGTAAAGTTACTTTCACTTTAGAAGATCCTGTCACTCAAGCTGTGAAATATACTTTTTTAACCGAAGCTAATGTTAGATCCACAGGTCAAGATTTTGTCGATTTTGAGCTTAACGGTTTGCCAGGAGTCTCAGCTAGTTTACCAGCTGGGGCTTATAAACTTTGTGCCCAAGATAATTCTATATATGGCGGTATAACTAAAGCCTGCACTGATTTTACTTTCTTAGAGCCTGGTTTCACCTCTGTGTCGCCAAAAGATGTTCATTATGGCAATGATGCTGCTGTGGATGTGGTGGTGGGCGGCTTTTTGCCTAATGAAGATGTGCAAGTTTGTCGGTCGACTTTTGATTGTGTCACAGGCACAGCTGATACCGAAGGTGTGGCTAGTATAACTTTTAAAAATGTCTCAATGGGCACAAATAGTTCGCAATTTACTCTAATAGCTAAAGGTTTGACTTCCTTAATTACTGTGACTGACACAGTTAATCCAGTGACTGTTCGAGTGCCAACGGCTTTAACTTTGGCTAGAATAGATGGTGCGGCTGGTGTTAAAACCACGGTCACTGGTTCAGGCTATATACCAGGTGCTAAAGTGTCTTTTTATGTTAAAGATTCTAACGGCGTGGAAACATTTTTAAATACTCAAGTCACCGCCACAGCTGCTGGAGCAATTCCTGATAATACCGAGATTAGAATACCTAGCACTTTGGCTTTAGGCACTTATTATATTTTAGCTAGAGATGATGTGCCAGCCGCTAATGGTTCTAATCAATCGCCAGATGCTGCATTTAAAGTCAACGCTGCCACTATTGCCCCTAAGGTTAGTGCCGATTATAAAGCTCATCGCGGTCAAGATATCACTATGACAGTCACCGGTTTTCAAACTGGCGAAACTGTGGCAGTTTATGATAATCCGCAATTCACCGGCAGTCCAGTTGGCACTATAACCGATGTTGATTCAGCTGGTATAAAAGAGGGTGTTATAACTTTGCCAATTAGTTTTGCTGCAGATGATAAATTATATGCTGTAGGAGCTGATTCAGGAGCCACAGCACAAACTGACGGCTTTGAAATATTAAATCCAATACCCGATGCCGACGAACCCATTAACCCAGATTCTGGTCCAGTTGATACCAATTTCACCATTATAGCTGAAGACTTTGTGCCAGGCAGTCAAGTTTATGTCACATTCCCCAATTCTGATGATCCTGATATGATTAGAGGCACAGGCAAAGCTCATGCTAGATATGGTACTGTAACTATTCAAAATATTAAAGCTGTGGCCACAAATGACGGCACTAAGATTTTGCAAGTTAAAATATTTGACGATAAACCAGGTTCTAATATTCAAAACTTTGTGATTATGCACTTTAATTTGTCTAACCCAACTTTGACTGTGGATAAAATTTATGGGTTTGCTGGTAAACAGTTTAGCTTTAGCGGGACTGATTGGCCGCCAAATAATAGCAATATAGCTGTTTACACTTCCTATTCTGCCACACCTGATCCAGTTAAAATAATTAGTTCAGACGCTTTAGGTAATGTGGCTGGTTTTGTTGATATACCAACTAGTATTCCTGAAGGTATTTATACTCTAAGATTAGTTGATAGAAATAATGTGATTATAAATAAAGAAGCTAGGATGTTGATTTATAATCCGGTGGCCTCAGCCACTAACCCTAGTGTCACAGATAGAATTTCCACAGAAGTTACTTCGGGCGGCGTTTTGAGAATACAAGGTGATAAATATCGCCCTGGTCAGCATTTATGTTTAGTAATTGATGATGCCACGCAATGTATAAGTGATAAAGTTGCTGCTCAAAGTGATGTCACAGTGGGCGGCGGCGATTTTGGCGGCAAATTTGTTTATGATTATACCCTGCCTTTAACATTAACGCCAGGTACTCATAAAGTTGGCATTTTCGATGGATCCACTTATGATGCAGCTGCACATATATTAGATACTAATTTCACAATTGTGGGTGCTGAAATAACCTTTAACCCTGATAAAGTTTATAAAAATACTCAAGTGTCTAATTTGAATTTAGCTGGTTTTGTGTCTGACACAGCGGTTAATATATCATCAGATCCCGTCAACTGTATTTCACCTTTAACTTATGTGGCTGTGACAGCTGGAGCTAGAAGTGATGTGACAGTGCAATATAATATGTCCAGCCCAGGTGACACTTGTAAAATAATAGCTGAAGGTGTTGATACAGGTGTTAAAACTGAAAGTATTATAACTTTTGTCACACCAACGATTGACAATTTTTACGCTGATAACACTGGCACCACTGCTATAACTCAAGTTGGTAAAGCCACAACTTTTTACACTAAATCCGATAATTTAATTCCTAATAGCACGCTTTATTTGAAAGCTGGCGATGGTCAACCAGTTAAAATGGATATTGCTGATGTCACTTCTGATTATTTAGCCACCACAATCCCTAATGAACACCAAGGTAACGCCGCAGCCATTAAAATTTGTTCAGATGCTCAATGTGACACTGTTTTGAGTGAAAAAAATATTTCGGCTTTAACTCCAACTATCACACCTGATAATTATTCAGTTTTTTATAGTCATAAAAACTTAGCTTATGGTGCCACACCTGTAACATTGAGTTTCACTAATTATCCGCCAAATACTCAAATAACTTCGGTTTATCCTGGTTCAGATTCTAGTTCAGATTTTGCTTGGAGGATTTGTCAAGGCATAGCTCCAACCGCTAATAAACTAGGCACAGTTGATATTGATGCTAATGGAACTGCTAGCGTGACAATTTGTCCTAATGTCTCTGCCACAGATAATTTGGTTTCAGCTGGCGATAATCAAATAACCTTTAATCATAATTTAGTATCTGTGCGAAATTTGAGTGTTAAAGTTTATAAACCAACTATTTCAATTTCACCAAACCGTATTATTCAAGGCACTGATGATATACAAGTTAAAGGTCAAGATTTCCCGCCAAATGTGTCGCCAAATAATTATACTCTCACGGCTTATATTGCTGGTGAAACTTGCGGCACAGGAACTGGAGCTTGTGTTGACCCAAGTTATTTATATGATAGCCAAGGAGCTGTTAGCGGTGCCACAATTATCACGCCAGATGCTAATGGAGCTTTTTCTTATACTTTCCAATATCCAATTGTGGCCGGTAGAGATAATCCTGGTCCAAATAATTATCGAGTTTTTGTTGAAGACACTGTTTCAGCTGATACGCCAGCTCCAACTTGGGCAGCCGCCGATAAAGTTATGGCTGATGCCACAATCACACTTAAAGACCCAATTATCTCAGGGTTATTGCCTAACCCTCTATATGTAGGTCAAGGAGCTGAGGTAACTGGTTATGGGTATGCCTCTGCTTCCACGGTCAATTCTTATATTTGTCCAGCTAGTATTAACCCGCAGCCTGGTTACCCAGCACCTTGTCAAGCTTTTGGATCCGTGTCCACAGTTGATGCTAAAAAGAGTTTTAGAATTGAAGAAGATTCGGTTAACCGAGTTTCCACTTATCCTGATATAGCTTATAAATTATATGTTGTATCAAGTAGCGGGGGCAGTGTGGCTGATGCTGACTTTAATTTTTCCTTGCCTCTAAAACCAGCTGTCACAACTAGCACTAAAAACGGCACAATTAAGATTTTAGGTTCTAGCTTTATTCCTGGTTCCACCATTAGAGTAAAAGATGTGGCTGATGAAACAGTGGATGGCGTTGAGGGTTATAATCAAATAACTAGCGAAGTAGACGCTAATGGTGTGTTGAATGTCACGTTGCCGCATGGCGTTAATGCTGGCAAAATATATATGTCATTTTTGCAAACTTATGGTCAGGGTTCTCAAACAGACGTTTATACACCTTTAACCTTTGCTGATTTATCGGTTGGTTTAGTGACTTATAATCCTAAAAACTCTTATGTTGAGATTAATGACAGCGTGGTAAATCAATCAAATGATGTTTATAGCGGCGGTCAATTTACTGTGACTGCCCCAGCTGATAGTTCATCAAGCACCCAAACCACTTTCCCTAGTGATGAATTTGTTGATATAACAGCTAAAATTGCTGGCACTCAAGATTCTTGTATAACTCCAGAGCAGCAAAGAGTCGAATTGGATTCCAACGGCGGTTTTGTAACAAATCCTAATTTCACTTGGTCTTTGCCAAATAATTTAGTTAAGGCTCAATGTGAAGTTACTATCACTGGTGATTATACAGGAACTAGTTCGCAAGCTTCTATATCTGATAACAAAATAGTTATCACTAAACAAATTTATAAAGGGCAAATGAATATTGATCAAGCTTACACTAACCCATATGGCAGAGTTGATATAACTTCCGATGACGGGGCATACCCAGCTAATACCACTTATTTAATAACTGAAAATGGTCAATTTGATGGTAATTGTTCAGCGGTTAATAGTTCATATTTTGCCACAACTGATGCTAATGGTAAATTATCTAGCAC
>JAITSD010000027.1 GCA_031288055.1 Candidatus Opitulatrix roisinitermitis
CAGTAGCAAAGCACCTATTATTTATTTTGAATTTATTTTCAACAGATTTCGAAGTTATATTATAAGTAGTTTCATTAAACATGGTTGCAACTGTATTGATTTTTTGTGCACGCTCATAGCCTGATGCTAAATATATAAAATTAAGTTGCATGCAATCATTGCTATTTACTTTAACATTCACACTTTCTATTGTTACTGAGCCTAATATATCACCATTGGGTTGCGTATAACCTGTAAAATTATTGTCATAAATTGTACCCCATTGTATACAGGAAGAGGAGCTATTTAATATCATTGAAAAGTTAATTTTATTTCCAATATTACCATATTTAGAATAAGCTCCACCAGATGTTAAAATATCATCAGATCCAGAAGTGACTGTGTTACTGACCGTTTTGCCAATCAGAGTATTTTCACCATTACCCATTAAAACTTGATTTGGTGGAAAATAATTTAATTCAGTCCCTCCTTTAGCCACTGGTAAAACTGTTGAACTAGTCGCCGCATTAACTTGGGATAAATTGCCACTTATAAATGTCACTACTCCGAATAAAAATAAACAAAGGAAAGCCCCTAATCTTTTAAAGCTGAACTTATTCCAATTTTTCCTAATTTCATATTGGTTTTTTTTAATTTCCATACTAAAATTATTCCAAAAAAAAAAACACTTAATAGCCTGATAATTTTCTAATAAAATTGTTAGAAAAATACATATAAATTATAACTAATTGTATTATGTTTTACTAAAATAAAATTATATCTAAAATCTAAAATATAGTCTAAGCTTATAATATGGAGTCAATACTGAAGGCTAATAAACTATATAAAAAATACGGTAAAGGTGAAACTGAAGTTATAGCTTTAGACCATATTGATGTCGAAATTAAAAAGTCAAATTTCACGGTTATTATGGGGGCATCTGGTTCTGGTAAATCAACCCTAATGCACACTTTAGCTGGTTTAGATTCCGCCACTAGTGGCGATATATATTTAGATAATATGGAAATATCAAATATGAATCAAGCCAAATTAACTAAAATGCGTCGAGATTATATAGGTTTTATTTTCCAAAGTTTTAATTTAGTACCAACCCTAAACGCTAAAGAGAATATCACTTTACCGCTTAATATAGCTCGCCGAAAAGTTGATATTGAGTGGTTTAACAAAATAATTGATGTTTTGAAAATAGCTAATAGGTTGAATCACCGACCGGCTGAACTTTCTGGCGGTCAACAACAAAGAGTGGCTTGTGCTAGAGCTTTAGTAACTCGTCCATCTATTATTTTTGCTGATGAGCCGACCGGTAATTTAGATTCTAAAAGCTCACAAGAGATTTTAAGTTTTTTACGTACTTCAGTTGACAAGCTGAAGCAATCTTTAGTGATTGTGACGCATGATCCCCAAGCAGCTTCTTATGCTGATAGAGTTTTGGTTTTGTCTGACGGTAAAATATTTGAGGATTTAGATAAACCAACTTATGATGAAATATTAAAAGTTTTTAGGTAAATAATATTTAAAAATTATTAGTAAATATGTTTAGACTGACTCTTAAAAATGCCAAGGCACATTTAGGCAAATTTATTTTGTCTATTGTGGCTGTGGCTTTGGGCACATCTTTTATAGTGGCAACTTTTTGTTTTCAAACAATGATTAATTCCACAGTCGATTCAGCTTATGCCTCATCACAAAACGCTGATGTTTTTGTGAGGGGTCCAGTTAATAAAGACGCTAGTTCGGCTTTATCTTTTGGCAGCGGGCTGACTTCTAGCAGGCAATCAATTAATGCTAATTTAGTTGATGATATTAAAAAAGTTCCTGGTGTGTTGATGGCTTATCCTAATATAAATCGTTCAATTACTTTAGTGGGTAAAGATAATAAGCCTGTTCATTCTTTAGGGCAAGTTATGGTCAGAGGAATAACTGACAATTTTTTGCAATTTTCTAATTGGAAATTATTGAATGGCGGTTTGCCCAACGGCGATAATGAAATAATTTTAGAAAAGCAAACTGCTGATATAGCACATTTATCAGTTGGTGACACAACTAAAGTGGTGGATGATTCAGGACCTAGAGATGTTAAAATTACTGGCATTTTAGAAGCTCCAAGTCATACACCTGGTGAGCTTTTAATTGGTATGTCGCAAACAACAGTTGAAAAGAAATATTTGGTTGATGATATGGTATCACAAATAGCGGTTTGGGGTAAATCTGGTATATCACAAATTGATTTAGCTAAACAGGTTCAACAATATTTACCTGCTAATTCAAAAGCTGAAGCTGTGACAGGCAATGTTGTTAGGGAAGAGGGTTCTAAAAATATAAAAGACAATATAGGTTTTGTACAAAACTTTATAATTATTTTTGCCATTATTGCTTTATTTGTGGGGTGTTTCATAATCGCTAATACTTTTTCAATGATTGTTCAGGAATCTTTACGAGAGTATGCTGTGCTTAGAGCCATAGGAGCGTCGATTCGTCAAGTTTGGCAAATAGTTATTTTACAAGCTCTGGTGATAGGTTTATTTGGTTCATTATTGGGTATAATTTTAGGTTCTGTGTTAATTCAGATAATTCCGGCAATTTTGTCTGTTTTAGGTTCGCAAATTGACACAATTATCTATCCTAATCCAAGCCAAATAGCTATAGTTTTTTTCATTGGTATAGTTGTGTCTTTGGCGGCAGCAATTTTTCCGGCTCGAAAGGCTGGTTCAGTTTCGCCAATAGCTGCTATGACTGAGGCTGTTTTACCTGTTAAGTTAGGTAAAATACGCGTCGTTTTTGGGTTTTTGTTTTTGTTTATTGGTTTGCCTTGTTTAATAATTATTGATAATTATGATTGGTTTATTAGTCTTAGTCAGAATTATTTTTTTAATGATTATAAAACTTATTTAGCTGGTGTTGGTTCTGCCGCAGTCACTTTGTCAGCTCTTTTATTAGCGCCTTTAATAATAAGACCTTTAGTTTGGCTATTATCACTACCAATTGTTTGGGTGTCAAAAGTTGGTGGTAAGTTAGCTAGAAATAATATTATACGTAGTTTTAAAGCTTCCGCTAATACGGCTTCAGCTCTTTTAATTGGTATAGCTTTAGTTAGTTGTTGTGCTGTTTTAGCTAGTTCGGCACAGTCTAGTGTGGCTAGTATGGTAAATAATAATATTAAAGCGGATTTAGTTGTTATTGATGAAAATTTAAAATTGCCTGAAACTGTGGCTGATAAAATCGTAACTAATTCGGCAGTGGATAAGGTTGACAATTTATATATGACACAGTTAAAAGTTAATAATAAGCCTTTACCAATTATCGGAATTGATAAAACTTTTTTCACTAGAGATATTGATATTAATAATGTGCCATATACAGGTGATCCGATATATGCTATAAATCATAATGAGATTGTTTTACCAAAAATGATAACTGAGGCTAATAATTATCACTTAGGACAAATGATTAAAATTTATGGCGTGGATAATGCTAAATTAGAGGCTCAAAAAAAGCAGACTGCCAGTGAAATTAAACAAAAACTTACTGAATTTGCTATGGCCAATATGAAACAACCTAGTCAATCAGATATAGATGTAATAACTAAACAAGTCACTAGTAAAAATATATCAAGTTTACCAACTAAGGCTTATAATTATAAAATAGGTGCTATAGTTGATACTTATCTTTTATTGGGCGTTGTTATGAATAATGTTGATTTTGACAAATTAACTGTGTCTAATCAGCGATTTTTATTGCGTCTGTTTGTAAATCTAAAACCAAATAATAATTTAGATGTGGTTAAAAACCAGTTACAAAATAGCGTTAAAGATTTTTATACAGTTTCCGTACTTGATAAATCTGGTTTAAATAATATGGCAGCTTCAATTATAAATATTATTCTAGGGCTGCTTTATGGGTTATTGGCTTTAAGTGTTTTAATTGCTTTATTAGGGATTGTTAACACTTTGACTTTAAGCGTTGTGCAAAGAACGCGGGAAATTGGTTTGTTAAAAGCAATTGGTTTGTCTAATGCTGGATTAACACTTATGTTAGGTGTGGAATCTTTGTTGATTGCTGTATTTGGTATATTAGTTGGTATAACTATAGGCATAAATGCGGCTGTGGCGATTCAAAAAGCTTTATCTAGTTCTGGTTTTTCGGCTTTATCAATCCCTTATGGTCAGATTTTGATTTTCGTGGGTTTGGGTGCAGGTTTTGCAATTTTAGCTTGTCTTTTCCCAGCTCGCCGAGCTAAAAAAATGCCTATTTTAGATGCCATTGCGGCTGAGTAAACGGTATAAATTAAGAATAAACAAACACGCTTTTACGCTCGAATTTATAAAGATGGACTGTTAAACTAAAATTATGCCCGTAAAGGATAAGAATTTTGTTTCTGAAAGAGAATTAGATACTTCTTATCAGTCAAAATTTATAGCTCTAGAACTTTTTGCGGGGGCTGGTGGTTTGGCATTGGGTATAGAAAAAGCGGGATTTAATACTTTATCATTAATTGAAAATAACAAAGATGCTGCAAATACTCTTAAAAAGAATCGACCTAATTGGAATGTTATTTGTGAAGATATAATGAATATCTCGACTGAAAATTTGCTTAAAAAATTTAATTTAGAAATTGGTCAATTAGATCTATTATCAGGTGGTGCACCATGCCAATCATTTTCATATGCCGGAAAAAGATTGGGTCTAGAAGATGCTCGTGGGACGCTATTTTACAGTTATGCGGTTTTTTTAAAAAAACTAAAGCCTAAAACTTTTTTATTTGAAAATGTTAAGGGTTTGCTTACTCATGATAATGGCAATACTTATAAATTAATTTTAAAAATTTTTGCTAACGCAGGTTATACTATTCAAAAAAAAGTTCTAAACTTTTGGAATTATGGCGTGCCGCAAAAAAGAGAAAGGTTGATAACAATAGGTATAAGAAATGATTTAACAAATAAAGTAAAAATTCATTTTCCTAAACCACACATATATAAGCCTGTTTTAAGAGATATATTATTTAATATTCCACAATCTGAGGGATTAAATTATGCTGATAAGAAAAAAAATATTTATAAACTAGTTCCTCCAGGTGGGTGCTGGCGAGATATTCCTAAAGATGTGGCAAAAAAATATATGAAAACTTGTTGGAATTTGCCAGGCGGAAAAACAGGAATATTAAGGCGCTTGAGTTTGGATGAACCATCTTTAACAATTTTAACAACACCTTCTCAAAAACAAACTGATAGATGTCACCCAATGAGTGAAAGACCTTTTACTGTTAGAGAAACTGCTCGCATACAGAGTTTTCCAGATAATTGGAAATTTGTTGGTAGTTTGATGAGTAAATATAGACAAATAGGTAATGCGGTGCCTGTTTTATTTGCTTATAATATTGCTAAGGAGATATATTTAGGTCTGGAAATGCTATAATGTGGAATCTATCTTTTATATCAGAAGAAAACTTTACAAAGCATGTTTATCAGACAATACGGCAATATAGTGATAAATTATATCCCATTGATTTGAAAAAGTTTAATAATAATTTTGTTGATCCGATCAAGCTTATTTTTGATAAATATACTTATGATTATTCTTGGGATCAAATAATTAAAAATGAGATATATAGGCAACGAGATAAATCAAATAACAATAATATAGGTTATTTTCACCAAAAAATTTTTCAATATATAAAAGACTGTCAGGTTCCTAAAAAAGGATGGGATGTTATTTATAATACTGGGAATAAAATTAAAATAGGTGATTTAGATGCCGTAAATACAATATATGCTGAATTAAAAAATAAGCATAATATTATGAACTCTAGTTCCGCGCAAAAAACTTTTACAAAAATGCAAAGTCAGCTATTAGCTGACGATAATTGTGCGTGTTTTTTAGTTGAAGTGATTGCTAAAAAATCACAAAATATTTCATGGAATATAACAGTGGATGGAAAAAAATTAAATCCCCATGGTAGAATAAGAAGAATTAGCATTGATAGGTTTTATGAAATAGTGACTGGTAAAAAAGATGCATTTTATCAAGTTTGCATGGTTTTACCAAAAATTATTGGAAAAATTATTTCAAATACCGATGTTGTTAAAATTCCAGAGGATACCGTTATTCAAGAATTAGAAAGTATTCCTAATGTACGGAAAGAGAATTCTTTTATTTTTTCACTATATCTTTTAGGATTTGCAAATTATATAGGTTTTTCTAGTGGTACTAGAGAATAACAGCTGTATTGAAATTATTATAAGGTTTTAATTTTTTTCTAATTTTCAAATATTGTAATTTATTGTAAACTATATTTATAATCTTGTTCCTATCGTCTCTAATGAGCGAAGTGACCAAATAACACTGTTCGCGTGTACGCTAGACGATGTAGTAGCAGGAAATATTAAAACTGAATATCGTTTGAGAGCTAAGTTAAACAACTTTCAAGTCCTGTCTCCATCGTCTCTAATGAGCGAAGTGACCAAATAACACTGTCCCTTTGGCCGCTAGACGATGTAGTAGCAGGAAATATTAAAACTGAATATCGTTTGAGAGCTATGTTAAACAACTTTCAAGTCCTGTCCCCATCGTCTCTAATGAGCGAAGTGACCAAATAACACTGT
>JAITSD010000038.1 GCA_031288055.1 Candidatus Opitulatrix roisinitermitis
TTAATAATTTTATTAAGTCATTAATAACTTAATTTCAATAATGTTGAGATTTAAATATAGATAAGGAGAATATTATGGCAACATTAACAAAAGGGGATCTCGTAATAGAAGTCTCAAAAAAATCAGGTTTAACAGGTGCCGATGCTCAAAGAGCTTTAAACGCTGTTGAAGAGATACTTATTTCAGCTTTGAAAAAAGGTGATGAAGTTAATTGGACTGGTTATTTGAAAGCTTATGTAGCTAAAAGAGCTGCTAGAGATGGCAGAAATCCTGCAACTGGTCAAGCAATTAAAATTCCGGCTGGCAAAGTTGCTAAAATTAAAGCTGGTGCTAAATTAAAAGCAGCTGCTAAATAATTATTTTTACAAAACACCCTTTGAGGAAATTTCCTCAAAGGGTGTTTTGTTTATTTAAACTAATCAAAAAAATAAAATATACTACAAATTAACAGTTTGTCTAATTTTGTCACCTTGACCTGATAAGTCAGCGTAATATAAAAATCGTTTCTTAGCAAAATCCACAGTTTTATCAAATAACTGTTCAGCTTTATCTTTATGAACAGTTTGAAGAGCTGAAAAACGGTTTTGTTTCATCATAAAATCTTTCATAATTGAAAAATCTGGTTTTTTATAATCAAGCATCATAGCAGATTTATTTTTATCTAAATTATCAGGATTATAGCGATAAAGTGACCAATAACCAGATTCCACAGCTTCTTTAGCTTCAGCTAAGGACATAAACATACCGCCTTTCAAACCATGATTTATACAAGGTGTGTAAGCAATTATTATAGATGGTCCAGGATATGCTTCAGCTTCACGAAAAGCTTTAATAGTTTGTTGGGCATTAGCTCCAGAAGCTATTTGGGCCACATAGACATTGCCATATGTCATGGCCATAGCCCCTAAATCTTTTTTGCCTGTAGTTTTGCCAGAGGCTGCAAATTTAGCGATAGCAGCTGTTGGTGTAGCCTTAGAAGCTTGCCCGCCGGTATTAGCATAAACTTCATTATCCATAACTAGTATATTAATATCTTCGCCTGTGGCTATAACATGATCAATACCCGCATAGCCTATATCATAACCCCAACCATCGCCACCTATAATCCATTGAGACGGTTTAATTAAAAGCTCCTTATTATCCCATAATTCAGTTAATAAAGGAATTTTCGACTTATGCAATTGTATTTGTTTTTTTAAATTTTCTGCTCTATTTCTAGAACCTTCAGATACAAAAGCTCCATCAGCCCATTGAGCTAAAGCTGTTTTTAATTCATCGTCTATTTGAACATTAGCTAAAGCATCGGCGCAGGCAATATAATCATCAGCCCCTAAATAGTCACGCGTTTTGTTAATTAATTTACTACGGCGATATTTATTAGCCATGTACATACCTAAACCATATTCAGCATTATCCTCAAATAAAGAATTAGACCAAGCTGGTCCATGTCCTTTATCATTAGTAGTAAAAGGAATAGCTGGCAGCGGCCCTCCCCAAATTGATGAACAACCAGTAGCATTAGCAATTATCATTCTATCGCCAAATAATTGAGTTAATAATTTAACATAAGGTGTTTCACCGCAACCAGCACAAGCTCCAGAAAACTCTAAAAGCGGTTTAACAAATTGAGAGCCTTTAACTGTATCTATTTTTACAGGATTAGCTTTAGTTTTTAAAGTCATAGCAAAAGCCCAATTTCTAGCTTGTTCCAATTGTGACTCATATTTAGCTGCTTTTAGGGCTTTTTCTTTAGCTGGACAAACCTGTATACATAAACCGCAACCAGTACAATCCTCAACTGATACTTGAATTCTATAATGAAGTCCATCAGTACCCCTCATATCTTTAGTAATAAAACCATCAGGAGCTGTTTTTAGCTCTTTATTATCTATTAATATAGGCCTAATAGCGGCATGAGGGCAAACAAATGAACATTCGTTACAACCTATACAATTTTCTGGCAACCATTCTGGTACAAAAGGTGCTACACCGCGTTTTTCACTAGCACAAGTTCCAACGGGTACTGTGCCGTCCTTCATACCATTCCTAATAAGGTCACCAACTGATAAGCTATCGCCAGCTTGTTGAGAAATAGGTGTTAGAATTTGTTTAATATATTGTTCATTATCTACACCAACAGTATTAGGTATTTCAAAAGCATCTAATTGGTCAACGGATACATCTTTCCAAGAAGTCGGGTAGTTAACTTTATGAATTATATCAACAGTTCCATCAATAGCAGCCCAATTTTTTTCCACAATAGCCATTGATTTTCTAGCGTAAGACTTTTTAGCATCATCTTTTAATAAGTTTAAAGCTTTATCAAAATCAATTATACCAGACAGTTTGAAGAAAGCTGTTTGCATAGCTGTATTAGTTCGACCACCTAATCCTACTTCACGAGCTAATTCTAGAGCATTGATAGTATAAAAACGAATATTATTTTCAGCAATATATTTTTTTAACCTATCTGGTAACTGCTTTTCTAGTTCCTCATCTGACCATATACAATTCAAAAGAAATATACCGTCTTTTTTTAAACCTTTTATTACATCATATTTATGAACATAACTAGGTAAAGATACTGAAACAAAATCAGGGCTATTTATAAGATAAGTACTTCTTATAGGGGTTTGTCCAAATCTCAGATGTGAAATAGTTAGTCCGCCAGATTTTTTAGAATCATAGGAAAAATAACCTTGAACATATTTGTCAGTGTTGTTACCAATTATTTTAATAGCTGACTTATTAGCTCCGACTGTTCCGTCACTACCAAAACCCCAAAACTTACATTGCACAGTTTTAGGATTAGTTAAATCTAAAATATCAGTTTGTTCTAAACTAGTATCTGTAATATCGTCAGTTATACCGACTGTAAAATTATTTTTTGGTTTATTTTTATTCAATTCTTCATATATTGATACAACTTGATCAGGTGTGAAATCTTTTGAACCTATACCAAATCGACCGCCGATTATTCTAGGAGCGTTAGTCTTTCCATAGAAAGTTGATTGCACATCAAGTAATAACGGTTCGCCTTGCGAACCAGCTTCTTTAGTTCTGTCCAAAACGGCTATATTTTTAACTGTTTTAGGTATAACTGTCACAAAATCAGCAGTTGGAAAAGGTCTATATAAATGTATAGTAACAACACCAACTTTTTTACCTGTTTGGTTGAGATGATCAATAGTTTGTTCAACCACTTGAGCACCTGAACCCATTATGACTATTATATCGGTGGCATCTGCAGCACCATAATAATTGACTAAATCGTAATTGGTGCCTCTTAGTTCATTTATTTTGGCCATATATTTTTTAACTATTTTTGGTACCTCTAAATAATTAGCATTGACTGTTTCTCTTTGTTGAAAATAAGTATCGGGATTTTCATTAGTTCCAGATACAGTTGGTTTTTCTGGATTAATTGCTCTGGCTTTAAATTCGGCTAATTTTGTTTTATTAATTAATGGTCTCAGATCATCGTAACTTAAGGTATTAATTTTTTGAATTTCATGAGAGGTTCTAAAGCCGTCAAAAAAGTTGATAAAAGGCACACTAGATTCAATAGAAGCTAAATGAGCTACAGCTGATAAATCCATAACTTCTTGCACAGAGTTTTCGGCTAACATAGCAAAACCAGTTTGACGAACTGACATAATATCTGAATGATCACCAAAGATTGATAAAGCGTTAGTTGCAATGGCTCTAGCTGACACATGAAATACACAAGGCAAAAGTTCACCAGCTATTTTATACATATTAGGAATCATTAACAATAAACCTTGAGAAGCGGTATATGTGCTAGTTAAAGCCCCTGATTTTAAAGAGCCGTGAACCGCTCCAGCTGCACCAGCTTCCGATTGTAATTCTCTAACTTCCACGACTTCATTAAATAAATTTTTTCTGCCTTCAGCGGACCATTGATCAATTAACTCAGCCATAGTTGAACTAGGGGTTATAGGATAAATTGAAGCTATTTGAGTAAATCCATAAGATATATAGGCTGCAGCTGTATTACCATCCATTGACTCTTTTTTATTAAACACTTTTTCCTCTCAAATCTGTCTATAATTTTGTAAAATTTCTTATTTAATTTTTACTTATAATTAGTTAATAATAATTATTTAACACTGTTTCTATTTAATAATGGCATCAGTAAATTTTTTAATATTTTCCAAATCCTCATCATCTGGATCAAACTCCACTTTTACACCAGGAGCACCCTTAGTAGCACCTGTTTTGGCGAAAGCTTCTTCAAATAGTTCTACAGCTTTGCAAAAATTATTTCCATAAGATGTATCCCCGGAACCTAAAACTCCATATTTTTTGTTTGATAAATCAAGTTCTTGTAATTCATCATAGAAATCAACTGCCTCGTCTGGTAAATCACCGTCACCATAAGTATATGATGCAATTATAGCAATATCAAAATCATTAAAATCACTAGGACTAGATGAATCAATTTCATCAATAGTTACTTCAATTCCGGCAGTTTCTAGATTTTCTTTAGTAGCTTTAGCTATTTCCTCAGTATTTCCAGTTAGGGATGCATAAATTATTTTGGCAGATGTCATTATTTTCCTTTCATGTTTATATATATGACTTTCTATATAGTCTATTTTTATTGTAACATAAAAACTTTATAGCAGTGTAAAAATAAACCCGAGCCACTTGTTTTTTTAACAAAACAAGTGGCTCGGGTTTTAAAAATATTTATTCTACCAAACAAATAAACCAACTGAAGCTGCGGCTAATAAAGAAACTAATATACCTGACAGAAACATTTTTGGCACATTTTTAGAAATAGCATCATTTGCCTCTTCGTCAGCTATACCTTTATAAACACCTGTAACTATGCCTATAGTAGAAAAATTAACAAAAGAAGTTAAGAATATACTTAAAACGGCCGTAAAGTGCTGAGAGTATTCAGCTGATTGTCCAGTATCAATACTTTGCAAAGTGCTGCCTATTTGCCCCATAACCACAAACTCATTAGTGACTAATTTTAAACCCATAAGTGTTGCCATATGAAAAGCTTGATCCATTGGAAGACCTAATAAAAAAGCTGGAATAGTTAAGAAAACACCTAGAATATTTTCTAAAGTTAACCAAGATAAAGTAGTTAATCCTAATAATTGGTCAGCTAAATAAGCTAAGGCCACAAAGGCGCAAACATTTGCCATAATAATCAAAATTAATCGTCCACCAGTTAAAATTGAATCTCCTAAGTAAATAAAAAAAGGTGGTTTCTTTATTTTTTGTCCATTAGCATCCTCATTAACTTTGACCACAAAATCTTCTTTATCAGATAACTTTGGTATAGGATTTAAAATAGATGTTACTATAGCTACTGCCATAATATTAAGCGGCACAGCTGTTAAAATATAATGACCTGGCATCATTTTTAAATAAGCACCTAAAATAGAAGCTGTTATACAGCTCATGGACATCATAGCTATGGTAACATTTCTAATAGTAGATAATCTTTTTATTTGAAAACGGGAAACTGCTAAAGCTTCACTATTTCCTAAAAACATCATTTCAACTAAATAAAATGATTCAAATTTTCCTTTACCTGTTACAAAATTAATACCAGCTCCTACCCAACGGATAATAAAAGGTAAAAATCCCACATACGTCAAGATATCAAATAAAGGCACAATCATTAAAATCGGCATTAGAGACGATATAACAAAAGTCATAGAATCTCCTGGCATAGTTCCGCCAATTTCTTTACCCATGGACGCGGGAACAGAATTAGATAAAATGAAAGCTACACCTTTATAAGAACAGTTAACTAGCCAAGTAAAGCCATTAGCTGCGGCATCTACAGCATCTCTACCCATAGGCGTTGCTACCATAAAAGCCGCTAAAGCAATCATAACTGCTGACATAATGCCCAAATATTTCAAATTTCTTTTATTAAAAGCCTCTTTTCTATTATTAGAAGCCACCCAGGCAAAACCCATAAAAACTGGAATTGCTAAAATATTTAAAACCACAAAACCTATATCCATTTCAATCTTTCTTTTGTTATAATTCCCTATATTACATAATTAATAATAAATTATTTTTTTAATTATTTTGTGTTTTGGGGTGTGTTTAGACTTTTTTTAGAAA